>NZ_JBLIEK010000233.1:0-3005 GCF_047632995.1 Psychromonas sp. | reverse complement strand
AGGTAAAAGGTTATTCCAAGCTTGAGCAATTGTTTTTCTGCCGTACCAAGTTAACGCCTCGCGCATAACAACTTTTGGGGGCAGTGGAACAAGTTTAAGCAAATCGGCCTCTAAGTTATCTTTTGCCACAATATGAACAAAACCGTGTTTAGTTTTTTTGTCTCTCGCATAAAAAGAATCAAAACAAACAATATTAATACCAAAATTAATGGCTTGATAAAATGTCCCAGAAGAAATCATGGCACCGTCGCTATGGGGCATAAACACAAAACGGGTTTTAGCGAGAAGTTCATTTAAATACTGCTCACTAACATATTCATTTTGCCAATCCACATTCAAATTTTTGTCTGAAATAATAGTCTTTATTTTTTCAATATAGGCCTTATCTTGACAATACCCGACTATTTTTAAAAACTTATCTTGTGGCCATAACGTAAGTAATTCGTCTAGACGTTTATAAGGTTTTATGGTGCCAAAAAAAAGGTATTCGACTTCAAAGCTTTCAGGCTCTTCCAAACCAATATCATGCAACATATCATCGTCATTTCGGTACAGAGGGTGCGGAATAACGGTTGAGTTGAAAGATTCAGTTTTTTCAAGAGTAACGACTTTAGTAGCAAGCAGGTTCAGTGCCCCGCAAGTAAGTTTATGGGTAAAAGGTCGCAACGCCCTATTATGTGGTTTGAAATTGTGTCTAACCCAAATAATATGGCTGGCAAACAGCCGCATTAAAATCAGTTGAAAAAAAACAACAAAATGCTCAATAAACGCTCTGAGTTTGCCGAATCTTTTTTGATACAGTCGATCTTCATACCAATTGAGTACGGCAACATTATGCCCCCTATTAAATAAGTTTTTTATGTTAAATAATTTCTTAAAATATAGTACTTCAAAACCACTTTCTGAGATACTTTCTTTAGATATTTCCACATATTCATTTACATGAACAAAGGGAAAGTAGAACGCTTTTTTATTAGCCATATATTGATTAAACCAAGGTGTTTTTTTCTGTTTTATCGACAAGCATTGAATTAATTACAGCCTTATATTTTAAAGCTATCTCTACCCAACTAAATTTATTTGCTTGCTCAAGAGGCTTAGAGCCCCATTCGGTATCAAGCGCTTTTTCTAAAACTTGCGCATATTCCTCGGTATTTTCTACATCACAAACCAATCCAGCATCTCCTATAATAGTGCGGCGCATAGAATCATCTGTAGCTACAACAGGAGTGCCGCTTGCTAAAGATTCCAGATAAACGCGTCCGAAAGGTTCATTCGCGGAAGGCAAAGTAAATGAGTCAACACTTCGATAGAGCTTTGGCATTTCGTCAAACGTTAATGACATTTGCATAAAACGGTCTTTACCCAATAATTCATGTGCTAAAGCGACAAAGTATTCTTTATCAATACCATCGCCGCACAGTATTAAACTGGCCTGAGGCACTTTTACCATTGCCTGGATAACCAGTTCGATACGTTTATGGTTTTTTCTATTTAAGGTTCCTACACACAAAACTAATTTGCCGTTGAGTTTGAAATCAAATTTATCGCCGCAAGGAGAGAAACGACTTAGGTCTACCCCGTTTGGAATTGCACTTACTGATTGATTTGGGTACCACACATTTACTGTATTAACGGTATCTTGATTAAATACAACGAGATGGTCTGGCTTGAACTTCATATTGCGTTTTAAAACGTGCCCACCACCAAGTAATCCTGCTCTTTCAGTGTATAGAATTTTACACCCCGTCAATCTCCTTAAAACCCAAGCAACAGCCAAGCCACCATAGTCATTATTAGGATAAATAACATCAGGTTTGGATTTTAAAAGATGAAACAGATAGGGTAAAAAGCTAGTAATAGCTTCAATGACCATCCCTGGATAACCGAACAATCTGCCAAGAATACTGCCCCAAAAACTTGTAGCAAGCCAGTTAGCAGAACGCCCTCTGGGAATACATGGTAGTACGATACTTACAGTCCCAACTTTCTCGCCACATAGCAGCTCAACGTTGTAATGTTCGGCTAAATGCTCTGCCATTTCAAAAGCACTGATTTGCGAACCACCATTCCAACTAACTCCGCACTCAGGATGAATTATTGCAATTTTTACTTTTTTAATCCGATCAGTAGACTCAATCATTTTTAATCCCTTTTCGAATTATCGAAAATGATTGCTGCGCTATTTTATCCCAATCATATTTAATTAAAATATCGGCTTTCGGCGCTTTAGGAATATCTAAAGCTAACTTTTTGGCTAAGTCGGCTTGGTCGCCAACCTTAAAATAATGTTCAACGTTTAATTCAATATCTAAATTGGGAGTGATATTGCTGAGTAATACTGGTGTGTCAGCACTAATAGCCTCAAGTGCAACAATAGGTAAACCTTCGTGATAAGACGGTAATACGAATAATTTTGCAAATTTATACAATGCTTTTAATTGTGAGCCTTCGCGGCGACCAGCAAAGATTACACGTTCTGACGCTTCATTAAGCAGTTTATTGGAATACTCGTCCTTATGATCGGTACTGCCTACAATCACCAATTTTTGCGGTATGTTTGTAAGCAAATAAGCTTGCACTAAATCATGAAAGCCTTTTTCGGGTACTAAACGACCTACTGTGACAATATAGCTCTGGTCTTCAATTGCTAAACCTGTGGCTTGTAAATCTTTAATTGTGACATTATCGTCAAAATTAGCTATCGCACCGTTTGGCACAAATTCGATTTTATGGGCTTGTTTTGGATTTTGCTGTTTCAATCTTTCTGTGAGCGATTTACCTACCACTAATATTTTATTCGCAAACATCATCGCCATGGTTTCACCCGTTATTAACAAGCCTTTGGCAAATGCATTCCATTTTTGCCTGTCGTAATCTGCACCGTGATGAGTCACAACAACCTTCATGCCCAGTAGTCTTGCTAGTGGTGTGAAAAGCGCGGGCCCCACTGCGTGAAGATGAATAATATCGGGGTGTACAAACAGCCGTGCATAAATAATTGC
>NZ_JBLIEK010000232.1:0-3134 GCF_047632995.1 Psychromonas sp. | reverse complement strand
AGCTACGGTGAAGTCGCTGCACAAGTAGGCAATCCAAAAGCCGCCCGTGCGGTAGGCACCGCTTGCGGCAAAAATGCTATCGGCGTGCTTGTCATCGCGTTTTGAAAAGCGATGGGGGGTTAGGTGGATATCGTTGGGGATTAGAGCGTAAACGGATATTATTAGAGAAAGAAAGAATAAGATAGCAGTAAGTTTTCCGCATTATTGTACTTAACTGCTTCAGCCTCATTTTTGAATTGCTGAAGCAAAAATGCTCAGCTTGACTTCAATCAATACTGAATAACGCGGAGCCATACCTGCATAAAGCCGTACAACTGGATTAGATTCAGAATAAGCGAGTGTGGCGATAACTTAAATTTTTCATATTTGAGGCGTTTTGGGCTACTTATCTGTTGAAATAATTCAAAGTTAAAGACCTGAGGGGGCTAAATAAAAAGGGTTAAGACAATATTTTAACCCTTTTCTTCAAATTCAACCTTCTGAATACCAATATTAATGAGTTTTACGGCTCGTGCCATTGCGCACTAAATTTTGGCCTGTTTGGAACACTTCTTCCGTAACCCCACGTGATAATAATAATTGGTGCTGGTCATCTAATGCTGCGACAAAACGATGACCATCTTTATTGCTTGTCGCCATCGCCACACCAGCTACATTTGTTAAACCCGAACCACCATTTTCAACTGAAATTAAAAAGGTTTCTAACTCTGTTAGGGTTGTAATGATATCTGCTTCGTTGTTCATAATTTACATTCTCTTGCTGAACTCAATCTATAATCACGGAATGTTACGGTGTTTATCTTTCTAAGGCAACTTTCCTCTTCAGAGAAAATAGACGACACCCATTATAAAACCGCCCGTTTTTTGAACTGTTCTAAACTGATAGGGTGTTTTATTTTTAGTCCGGTAGGTGAGTGAGGCCACAGCCTCGAAAAAGCCAAATAAGTTTAATTGATACGCCTATTTTATGAATAACATCCCTGTTATTCACTTCTTCGAAGCCAGCTAAAGCTGTTCTCATTTATTCCTTATAAATGAGTCATTAATATGGATGTCTTGATAAATCATTTTTCGCGGGCAAGAGAAAGCGCAATGGCATATGTATTGCTTAGTGCATAATATATAGAAGTTAAGAGATAAGGACGAGGCTTTAATCTCAAATACCTGACGTTATACGCCCTCAATAAACCGATTTATCACTCAATTTCACCCGTCTATTATTAAAAATAGAAGTAACTAATTGTATATCGATAAAATGTAAATTAATGTGGTTTTTATTTTATATAGACGGGCTGAAATGAGAAATTCTACAGCTTGGCTATTGGTGATAAATTAAAGGTGTTCTTCTATGGAGATGGATAAATCTGTCAATGTGTTTGGTGAAACATTAGAAATCTGTTGTGAAAAACCAATCACCGGCTTTTACCGGGATGGTAAATGTAATACCAATAAAGATGATGTTGGTTCGCATACAGTCTGTATTAAAGTAACAAAAGAGTTCTTGGAATACTCAAATTTTAAAGGTAATGATTTATCTAAACCTATACCTGAGTTTAATTTTAAAGGTTTAAAGCCTGGAGATAGCTGGTGTCTCTGTGCGTTGCGTTGGTTAGAGGCCGAGGAAAACAGCATGGCACCCAGAATTCATCTCCAAAGGACTCACATTAAAGCGATAGATATTGTGCCAATGGCGTTACTGAAAAAATACGCAGTTGATCTGAATTAGGGGTTAAAAAAACAAGTAAACAAGGCACTAAAAAGCGCCGGCTGTTAGGTTTCGCTTCAAATTCTAGCCCTCAATTTTTAGCCAGTTATTTGGCCGTTGGTGTCAAAATGAATGAATGTTGTCGATTGAAGCAAAGTTTGTCTATATTTTACCCAAAGAAAACATCAAGCTTACTTCGAGCTCGAAAATATTTGTCCGTTGTTGGTTGTTTTATCTTATTTCAGCGATAAGTTACTGTCAGAACGAAAGCACCTTGGTTGTTGAGTCACAGGATCAATAAACTGCAGCTCTTTTGCCAGTAACTGCAATGGTGCTGAATAGTTATCCGCTGATAGCGGCTCTAATTGCGGGTAGTATTTGTCATTCAGTATGGGCAAGCCGAGCGCCTGCATGTGAACGCGTAATTGATGGGTTTTACCCGTAACGGGGTTTAATTCAAATAATGCCGTCTGAGCAGATTGCTGCAAGCATCGAATCACGGAGTGGCTATTAGTTTCGCCTTCGGCCACACGCATGCGAAAGTGAGGTTCGCCCTGCACGATACGACTTTTCATTTCCCACTCCTGACCGATAAGATTTTCACCGTCACTAATGTTAGCAATTGCCTGGTAGCTTTTGCGTATCTGTCGTGTTTTAAATAAATGATGGTAACGATGGCGGGTATCGGGGTTAACAGAGAACATGACCAAGCCCGCTGTCACTCTATCCAAGCGATGCAACGCTTGTAAGGCCTCAATACCGGTGCTGCGTCGTAGGCGATTTTGCAGGCATTCATTTACATATTTACCACCGGGGGTTACTGCCAGAAAATGGGGTTTATGGGCCACTAAAATATGCTGATCCTGAAATAAAATCGTTTCCTTAAAGGGGATGCTGGGCTCGCTTTCGACTTCCCTGTAATAGTAGATCCGTTGCTGCGGTTGGAAGGGCGATTGTGCCGTTATCAGCGAGCCGTCGTGGTAGTGTACTTTGCCATCGGTGATCCGCTGCCGCCAAATCTGAGCATTAATATAAGGAAATTTAATGATCAGGTATTCCAGCACGGTGGCGACGCCGGGGTTAGTCTGCGGTAAACTCAGCTTTGAGGGGCGATCGGAAATTATCATTTAGTGGTCCAGATTTTGACTATAGCATGAGCTTAATAGCGCTATGCTGTGTGATTATTTGTTAGCTCATTTGAATGGACTTTAAACAAATAAGTCAAGTCGCTGACAAATGATAAAGTAAATGATATTTGTTTACCACCGTCCCCTTTTTCTGCGTATATGAAGCCGCGTATTTTGAGAATATTATCAATGTTTCGCATAACAGTCACATTCAAAGCGCCGCTCGATCCCTGCGTCGAATCAAACTCGGTTTATTTCGGGGATTGAATGACATTACGGCCGGGGTTGATCGATTTCGGGGC
>NZ_JBLIEK010000231.1:0-3174 GCF_047632995.1 Psychromonas sp. | reverse complement strand
GGAGAGGCATACCAATTAATCTGATTGAATGTTAGGTCATTATCAGTAAAACTCGACTGAATATTATCTTTAAACGCTACAGCTAGTTTTGATAAAGACTTTGGCGGTAATTCTTCTGTACCGATTTCAATTAATAAATTGTTAGTTCGCATGGCTACTTCTTCTTCTTACACATTGGAAAGCCCAGTGATTCCCGTGCATCAAAATAAATTTGTGCACAGGCCTTAGAAAGGGATCTTACTCTTAGAATATAACGCTGGCGTTCTGTAACGGAAATAGCATGCCTGGCGTCCAATAAGTTAAACGCATGCGAAGCCTTCATTACTTGTTCATAAGCGGGCAAAGGTAACTTTGCCGTAATTAGCTTTTCACAGTCTTCTTCGCATTGGTCAAATGTTAAAAATAGGGCATCAACATCAGCGTATTCAAAGTTATAAGCCGATTGTTCAACTTCGTTTTGATGAAATACATCACCATAAGTGACTGTGCCCATTGGCCCGTTAGCCCATACAAGATCGTATATACTGTCAACACCTTGAATATACATTGCTAATCGTTCGAGGCCATAAGTTATCTCGCCAGTAACAGGAGAACATTCAATCCCACCCACCTGTTGAAAGTACGTAAATTGTGTAACTTCCATACCATTCAACCAGACTTCCCAGCCAAGACCCCAAGCACCTAAAGTAGGGGATTCCCAGTTATCTTCAACAAATCTAATATCATGAACGAGTGGGTCAAAACCAAGCTCTCTCAGCGAACCCAAATACAAATCTTGGATGTTGTCAGGAGATGGTTTAAGCATGACTTGAAACTGATAATATTGCTGAAGGCGATTCGGGTTTTCTCCATATCGACCATCAGTAGGACGTCGGCAGGGCTGCACATAAGCACTACTAATTGGCTCTGGACCTATTGACCTTAAAAAAGTCATAGGATGAAATGTACCTGCCCCAACTTCCATATCTAAGGGTTGAATGATCACGCAACCTTGACGTGCCCAATAATCCTGAAGCGCTAGGATCAGCCCCTGGAATGTCTTACTATCAAACTTTTGCATACGTTATTGAATTTCCTCTGCCACACTAGAGATTGGCGTATAATTAAACTTTAAAAAAACAGAAATAAGTATACCTTTTGTCGTGGACTCTATGTAGGCATAAAGGTGATTAAAACAGCATTTTGATATAGAAGCAGAAATTTAATGACAAAAATAACTGTCTTGATGCATGTTTAAAAATGAATATTAATCATGAATTCAAATTAAAATTACCATGAGGCGATACAACTATAAACATAAGATAATTAAATTTTTGTTTTTTATGACGGGTCAAGATAATCAAATTAGTTAACACAATATTAAAAATAACAAGAAAGTGTAACTTTAACTTTTAAAAATTTTGTAATAACGAAACTGGCCTAAAGCTCACTTGTTATACAAATTAATTAATGACATTAGACAATTTGCAAAACAGTAAAATATTATATTAAAACACTCAGAGAGAGCATTAATTGAACTTTTGAAAATTTTAAGGTGAAAACCAAGGTGCAAAATTAAACAGAAAACAATGAGGGTTGAGTAGCTCTGCTAGTTTGTATTAAGGCACAACAGCTGTCATGTCTTAATACATGATATTAGTAATACACTTATAATCAACAATGTGTCTTCATAATGAAAAAAATAGTCAGATTCAAATAACAAAAGTTTTTAGTATAGAAACATCTTTAAGTATCTGTGACTCCAATTGAGATTCTAATTCTTCTCTTTGTAGATCTTGTTGTTTTGTTTCCATTTTTGATTGTGACTTTCTAATCTCATGAGTAGGTAAGTCCTTAACTTTGTAGTATAGAGTGTAAAGGCCAGAAAATTGTAACGAAAAATTAGGCTTGTTCTTTACTGGTAAAGCTTCTAAGAGATGATACAACCTGATGCAGCCTTCTGACAAATTACACTGTTGTTGGTCTAGTGCCTTAGCAATGGTTTGAATACTTTCAGAAATCTTGTCTATTCTTTTCTTTGTTTTTTGCTCGCGAAGCTGTTGTTGAGATCTTAATTTAAACAACAACGAACCGGTATAAAAAGCAAGAACACCAATAACTGATATGCCAACAAACAAAAACACTATATTCATAAATAAAACCTTTAGTTAATCTTTAAAGTCATCAATATTAATAGCCTCAAATTGCGAATAAAGATCGGTTTGCTCTTCAGATGTCTCATCACAGATATCTGGTTTACTTGTCAATCCAAGTAAATCGCACAGCATTTTGTGTCTTGCGAGTGTTAGATCTACAAAATGTTGGTCTTCTCTGATAATTTTTTTACCGAGCTCAATTTTTTCTAAAAGAGATCCTAAACGTGGATCTTGCTCAATAGCCGCAAGCTCTTGCGTCGGAGAAAAATACTTGATTTTCTTTGATGCGGGTCTTTGATCTTTTGTTTCTGCGACCAAGCTAACAAGCTTTTTACTACCATGCCTAGGATCTTTATTTACTTTTTTGTTATCTTGCTTGGTTGTCAGCGCTTCGTTGTTACGACTACCTGCAGGTTTACCAAGATGTTTTTTGTCACGTTTTTCTGTTGGTTTACGTACATTTGAAGGAGTTTTAGATATACCAATCTTGCCAACTTTTCGAGATTTTTTTAGTCTAGCCATGAATCACCTGTGTAGGGATTAATAATGTTGATGATTCTACATTAGTTTACTTAGGTGTGTTGATATTTCATATAGCATTAGGAATGAAGACATTTATTAAATGTTACTTTATTTAATTTAAAGTATTGTCATTTAAACGAGAAATAGATAATGAAGGCACGTAATAAATAATCAGATATTAAAACCTCTTTTTAATAAAATTTCTTGAAACACTAAATATAAAATCAATAATATAATTACCCGGGTAAGCTTACCGAATAACACTTTTGATATAGCTTTTGATGGGTGCAAAAAAGTATGGAGTAAGAATTTGGGCAGAAAAAAAGCGATAGGCTAGTATCGCTTTTCTGTAGAGCAAATGTTTGTAAACATCTACCCAAATGTACGTCCGTCCTGAACTATTATAGTTCCGTTTTAACTTCACTTATTATTATTTTTTACGAAGACTATTTTATTGTTAACGATCGTCCTGATACTTTATATTCCGTCCATGACCTTCTATCAAGGTATCTATAAT
>NZ_JBLIEK010000230.1:0-3211 GCF_047632995.1 Psychromonas sp. | reverse complement strand
ATAATAAAGGTCCAATGTCCCTTTTTATAACTAGCAATAATTTAAGACGTAACTTTTTATTCAAGACTTGTGTAATTTTTGTCTATCTTAGTTTTCGGCTGATAAACACATAACTGAACCAATTATGATGTTTAAATAAAACACTGAAGCCATTAGAACCATTGATGGGCCAATAATGCGCCCTAATTAGATAAAATAGTAGGGGAAAGCCAGTCGAGAGCTAATTTTTTGGTAAAGAATACTATGTCACTTTCTTTTTAATATACTGATGTTAATGGATAACTTTTAACTTATATAAAATTTTGGGGTGTTGGCTTAGTCACTTATATGACGTTTATAAAATTTATTACCACTTTAAAACGTCATATGCGTGATTCAAAATTTTCGTCGAAAATATAGCTCAAACCTTTTTAGAAACTTTATGATGCATTTTTGCCCAACTATCTGGAAATTTATCCTGCAGTACATATGAGAACGATATGAGTTCTGCTATTACATGATAAAGCTGGTCGGGTATTTCTTGGCCTAGGTCTAAGGTCGCGAGAAAGTCACTAAGATAAGGATCTTCATGCACTAACACTCCGTTTTGTCTGGCGAGTGCAACAATTTCTTCTGCTAAGTCGCCAAAACCTTTCGCAATTATGGTGGGTGCTCCGCTGGATATTGCCCCACCGGCACTGTCAGATTTAAGTGGCTCAGCTTGGTTATTTTGTTGGTATCTAAGACCAACCGCGCTTTTTTGTTTTGTTTTTGTTTTTGTTTTTGTTTTGTCTGTCATTAGAGTATGTGCCTCTGGATGTTAAGCTTTAGCTTGAAAGACATGATTGGGACGTTGTCGCAAAGTATCGGGGATTTTCCCTAACTGGCAATCGCTTTTGCTCACTTCAATGCCTAGTGAGTCCAGTTTTCTGAGTAATAGTGGCAGGTAGTTCATTACTTGAATTTTCACTGCTTCATTAGAAGCATAAAAATGTATTTCTAAAGTATTCTCTCTTAATTTCGCCTTAGTTAAGATTTCACCTATTTTACCGACAGCTAATTTCATGGTGAGTTGCCACATTTTATTACTTTGTTCATCAGATGATGGCGCTTCTTTGTTGTTATCTTCTCGTTTAATTAACAATTCAATATCTTTAAAACTTCCACCTAGTGCCGAAGGTAAATTGTAATAAAAAGTCTCTTGACCTTGGATCATTTGTTCTGCGTTGCTGAGCTTGTTTGTCTGATGCCCCGATAAAAGTCGACCAATTTCCTTCATTAATTGGTGCTTTCGTTCTAACTGCGACATGTCGTTCAGAGCTTTTATTGATACATCTGGTTTTACATGACCTGTGTTGTTTAATACATTATTTAATGTTGATGTTATGTGTTCAGATCGTTTAGATTGACTTCGAGCCAATCTCGCACTGAGAGACATCTGTAATAGAGTAACCAAACCACTCATTAATCCTTGGCTTGGAGCGGGGATAACCATTTGTGAAGCTGACAAACTTAGTGCCGGAGTAGTTAATAGTTGTCTTATTTGATTAGCGTCTTGCTCTTTACCTTGGGGTAGAGATTGTTTAATTTGCTGTAATACTTGTTCAATTAATTGTTTGCTTGATTTTTCGGTTGCCCCCTTGAAAAAGTCGTCATCGGCTAACGCCTTTTCTATTGATTGTAATGTAATGGCAGGGGCTTCTGATTTGGGCTGTACGATACGCAATAAACTTTGTACTAAACTAATTTGTTCTGATTTATTAGAGAGCAGAGTTTGGTTGATCACACTTTGCGGCAAAGGTCTTTCTTGAACCGCAGCCGTTAAGTTATGAATTGCCTCTTTCATGCTGAATGACGTTTCTTGATACTTTTTGGTATCTGCGGGTGGCAGCACAGACCTAAACTTATTATCAATATTTTTTTGCAGTGCCTCAGAACCCGGGCTTTGAATATTTGTGTTCGTTTCTGGGCGAAGTATTTTGGAGTGTGCCTGAGTTTGTGCCTGTGTTTGCGTCTGCGTCTGCACCTGGATCTGTTTAATAGCATCACTGGGTAAATTAAGTCGTTTAGTGACTGCTTGTTGATGAGGCAATTTGAGTGGCGCTAAAGCTTGGGCAATCTCCTTGGTGACAGGAATGCTCGCTACAGGTTTAACACCTTGTAGTAATAATTCAATTTCACCATTCGGTTTTATTTTCAGGTCTATCTTATCGATAATTAAGGGCTGTAATTTTTGAATCAGTCCTTGGTTTTGTCCATCCTTCATTTGGCTTAGTTGCTGTAAAACTGGCTGCATAGGCAATTCAACGTTAACTGATTTCGCTAGTACGTTACTGGGGATTATTTGATTTGCAGGTAATTTTAGTAAACGTTGTAGTTGTTGCTCAGTGAGCGAAATTATACTCGTAGATTTGGCACTTGCAGGGGAGAAAAATGCGAGAGTAGGATTATTTTCTACGGATAATTTTACTTGAAGAACTTGGCCTTCGCCTAATCTTCCCTTTATATCAGGATTATTTAATAAAACGTCTCTACCTTGCGAAACAGTATTTCTACTTAAACTTAAAACCTTGCCAGCTAAATGTTTAACCAATACCTCAACACCATGGCGAGACACCTCAGGTGAAGTGGATAATTGACTCAACTGAATGAGTGCCTGAGATAAGGTTGCTATTGAGGAGTGGGGAATGTCAGGCATATAAATATTATCGGCTGATATTAAGAAAAGTAAAAATTAAGGTGTAGCTTACGTGAAACTTGGGCCGTTTGGCTAATCGGCTTGTTTATAGTTTGAACTCTATGGTGTTGTTTGGGCCTATCTTTGCTGATTATTTTGTTACTAATTGCTATTAACTATTTGTTCTAGCTAGTAGGTCAGGGCCAAACCCTATGATATTATTGACTTTAAATTGATCGCTGCTTTGTCACATTTTTTGTCACACTTTTTGTCACATGTTTGTTACGCACATCACATTATTTTTATAAAAGAAACGAGAATACATTTGACAGTTCTTTCCGTGACTAATTTATCTGTAGTGAAAAGAGATAGATTGTTGTTTGAAAATATAAACTTTGATGTCGAGCGAGGTACTTTACTTTACGTCAAAGGGCAAAATGGAGCAGGTAAAACCAGTTTGCTTAGAGTTCTTGCTGGTTTAGTTGAGCCTGATTCTGGCGAAGTGCATTTTTGTCAACAAGACATTAAAGATTATCGAGAAAATTACTATCAACA
>NZ_JBLIEK010000229.1:0-3211 GCF_047632995.1 Psychromonas sp. | reverse complement strand
CCGAGAATCAAACCACCGGTAATAATAGCCGGGAGAAGCGGCACAAAAATTTCAGCCATATGTGAAATACCGCGCTCAAGCAGATTCATATTCTGCCGTGCCGCTGCTTTGGTCGCTTCTTTATCGTCCCCACCACCGGTTATCTTGGTTAATATTTTATATACTTCATCAACTTCAGTGCCAATCACGATCTGAAACTGCCCTGCAGTGGTAAATGCCCCTTTTACCATTGCAATCTTTTCAATCTCTTTCACGTTGGCCAATTCAGGATCAGCTAAGGCAAAACGCAAACGTGTTAAACAATGGCTAACACTGGCTATATTGCCCTTCCCCCCGATAAGTTCGACTAATCGTTCAACTTGTTTCTGATCAATTTTACTCATTTCATTATCCCTTTCGTTGTGAGAATTAACATAATGTAATGGAACCGTTCCCATTGAGAGTTAAGCATAGCCCAAACTGCGCATTATAAAAATGGGAGCACTCCCATTTTGAGGGGGGAATCACAAAATAAAAATGCGAGTATTGTTAGAAAAGGTTAGGGTAAAATGTGCTTTTTGCACGGGGTTGTTAATAATTCATTGATTTGTAGGTATTTTTTGCGTGACATGTAGCACTTCACGCGTTCCTTCTAACTGTTTGATAAGCAAGTTTGCAGAGGCCTTGCCGGCTAAGTAATAACCGGGATCGATACTGAATGTATTCGGGAAAATAAACGCCAACAACTCGGTTTCGCCAACACCGGAAACCAGTATGTCACTGCGATTAAGTTCCTGTAGACGCTTGGCAACGCCCATAGCTAATGTATCACTGGCACACACAATCGCTTCGGTTTGGGGCGTGACGACCAAATCAGTCAATTCATAGGCGCTTTTATGACTGAGTTGCCCGGTTTGAAAATGCGGTTCAATATTTTCTGATTTACAATAATCCAAATAAGCATTAAGACGCATTAAGCCCGTCGTTTTATCCTTAATATCGACACCAATAAAACTAATATTCTGCTTTCCCTGGCTTTTAACAGAGGAGATCGCCTGCTTAATAATGCCCTTATTATCATAACCAACAGAGGAAACATGATCGCTATCCACAGCAATAACGACCGCTTTATGCGCTAATTTTTCAACGTTAGTTAAATCGTAGCCTGTAAAACCAAATAAAATAACGCCATCGACACCTCTTTTCTGTAAAACGGCTAAATGCTCATCTGTTTTAGCTGCACTAAATTGCCCCTCCATAATCATGGCATCATAACCTGCCGCATACATAACATCTAAAATACCACTCACGACTTTATTTTCAGATGACGAATCAAGACGAGATACAATAATGCCAACGACTTTACTACTTCCGCCTCCCATAGCCTGAGCCGACTTAGATGGCACAAAACCGGACTCTTGAATAAGTCGTTCAACTTTTTCTCTGGTACTCGCCTTTACTTTAGGATGATTAGTTAATACACGGGAAACCGTTGATTTCCCAACCCCTGCTAACTTTGCAATATCAAGAATAGTAAGTTTTTTTGTCATAAGTTTATTCGGCCTGAAATGTATTTGTTTATTATCGCTGTAAAGAGGCATATTTAATTTGTTTTTCTTGCGCTATTTAATAGTACAGATATGAAAAAGCTAATCACTTTACATGATCAAGACTTTTATTAATATTGCTCGCCAAACATTATCTGCATTAGCAATTTTATTACAACAAAACTCGGCCTTCATCAGGTGCGATTTTCATAAAGCAGTTGATTTTCTCGGCTCGTAATTCGGGGTGATTTCCAGAAGATCTTTTTCTATCGCTAAATTCACCCGCAATCCATATTTAACCAGCTTTGCGAGTGGGACTGTACCATTATTTTATAGACTCTAACTCTTGACGAAGATAAACAGTTGCACCCAATAAGCCAGGATTATCATGCGTTATTAAAAAAGTTGGAATGGTTGAAAGGTAACCTTTAAAGCGTCCTTTTTCTTCAAAGAAACTTCTGAACTCACTAGATTGGAAGAAATCAACAAAGCGCGGCACAATACCACCTGCGATATATACACCACCAGTACAAGCAAGATTCAATGCAAGGTTACCCGCAAAACCACCCATAACTTGACAGAAAACTTCCAGACTTCTGCGCGCGATATCACAACTACCGTCTAATGCAGCTTTACATACATCTTTAGGTTGCTCAAATTTAGCGTGCTGCTGCGATAAAGTGCAAAGAGATTGGTATAAATTAACTAAACCTTGCCCGGACAAAATACGCTCTGCTGAAACGTGACCCAACTGCTCTTGTAATAAGAATAAAATATCAGCTTGTTCACGTGTATTAGGAGTAAAGCTTACATGCCCACCTTCACCATCTAAACTTATCCATTTATCCATTGATTTCACAATGTGTGAAACACCGAGCCCCGTTCCCGGACCAAATACTGCTGTTACACCATCAACTTGAGCTTCTCCTCCGCCAATTTGTATTTTTTCTTCTTGAGAAGCAAATGGTACTGCTAATGAAATGGCAGTATAGTCATTAATCACATATAAAGATTCTAATTTTAATTTCTCTTTAAGTGTTTTCTTAGAAAACTCCCAACTTAAATTTGTCATCACAACATGATCATCTTCAACTGGACAAGCAATACCCACACAAAGATGTTTAACTTCATCCTGTAATGTTAAAAAGTATTGAGCAAGTGCAGCATCCAGTGCTACGAATTCTGCACAAGCAAATTCTCTTAATTTACTCAACGCCCCTGTTTCAAGATCACAAACAGCAAGTCGAATATTTGTACCGCCAACATCAGCAACAACAGATAACATTTTTTTCTCCTAAAATAATTGCACGTAAAATATAAATTTTACATTACATACCCTTACCCACTGATTTATAAATTTATACTCAAACCAGATCAAGATGCAGGAATCAGCATCTTGAAATGGTTTGGTGTAGTTCTTCACGTGGTTTGGTATATTAACTATTGATCACTAGCCAATTAATTAGTTGCAAGTTGTAACTCATCATCAATTATCTCAGCTTGCTCAATATCACCTTTTTTCTCTGCGCGATTATAAAGTATAAGTGTTAAAGCAATAGGTACAACTATCGCAGCAAGCATCGCCAGTGCATAGACGCCCCAATACTGCGGCTGAATGGATAAGATACCCGGCAATCCACCGACACCAATCCCATTCGCCATAACACCTGCAATACCACAAATAC
>NZ_JBLIEK010000228.1:0-3225 GCF_047632995.1 Psychromonas sp. | reverse complement strand
TTGGGTACCATCAATCGTGCACATCAACACGTTGGGCAAAATAGCGTAATCTTCTAAATGCTTGTGTCGTCTTAGTTTTTCATGAAAGTCTTTAAATATAGGTGATAACGCTTCACTGGGTATTTTATCAAGCACATCACGTAATTGATTATTACTGCCAATATTGTCAACCTTAAAAATGTTCCTCAGGTTGTTCCGTTGATGTTTTTGCTCAAGACGTGTTTGAAAATGCAGTAATGAGGGGTCTTGAAAGAACATGCAAGCAAAGGCACTTACTGTCCATGAATTAACGAGACACCCATCGTAATAAACCCGAATGTTAGCGCCGGTGAAGATCCGCTGATATTTGCCGCAGTTTAAAATGCTGACGATAAACTCCTTTCAAGATTTTGATCTGGGTAGTTCAGTCGCTAAAATCCCAACTTATCATTAAACTAAGTATAGGAAGTATAGGTAAAATAAAACGTTATTTTTCCTAAAATCAACATACATGATGCCTCATATTTTCCATATTGACATCTATTTTATATTCTTAAGGAAGCGAAAATCGGCTATGTTTCGTCTATTAATCAACTGTTTTTACATAATTCAGAATTCAAAACAAGCGCCTTCCACTGTTGTGCAAAGCAGTTCTAAATATTGCTTTTGTTTGTTTATTCAAACAGACTTATCTGAGGCAATTCTCTACTTTGTGGAGGCAATAATTTGACGAATTCGTCATTTTTTTTATTCGGGTTACAGAGTACCGTTGTTTTTGATATGGGAACTTCAATGCCTGAGGCTGAGCGTCCGGTGATCGCTCAGAGCGGCCTCACAAATTTTATAAAATAAACTAACTGATATGTTCCCTTCAATTTATTTAATATTAAAATATTATGAACTGAAGTTGGTTACTGAGGAAACAAAAAGATTTCTGAAGTTGCGGGTGTGTAACAGTATCTTTGGCGACAACATGATGACAGTGGCAGCAATAGATAGACTGGTTCATCACGCAGATATTTATAAAATAGAAGGAGACAGTTATCGAAAAAAACAAGCTGTGAAATTAAATCGAAAAACGGGCCAAGTTGATTGACGCCGACCGGCCAAGGTAGTCGACGTCTGATATTCCTGATTATGTTTGACTTGTTCAAGTCGTTTCATGTTACGACCTGCTAAAGATATTCCGTAAATTGATCACCAAAAGTTGTTTTCATTTGAGCAATTGCCATAGGCCAATATTGCTTTTCTAACTCATTTATCTTATTTCGTTTTTGCTCAAATTTTTTCCAACGCATCCATTTAGGTTTAGGCCAATATGCAACTTGTTCAAACATGTTGTTAACTGCAGGCCAATCATCACCCCATAATTCTTTTCTGAGTTTTCTAATGCGCCTCATAAGTCTTTCTTTTGGTCGCTCACTTTGGCTGGCGTAGCATAAGCCAATACACTGTCTACAACCATAAGCGTATTTAATGGCGTATAGTTGCTGTCGTTGTTTTTGGCAGTATGGGCAGGTTATGTATAGTTTATTACTTGCGCTGCTGTTATCGAGCTTGAGGCCAATTTGGTGGGGTTTTTCGTTTATGTTAAATGTTATATATCGAACGCCATTTTCATTTTCTGTTAAGGCCAGTTTTCGATGTTCATCACTAAGGTAGTCAGAGTTGAGCAAATAGCTGCCTAGTGGCTTTGTGAGTAGTGATTTAAATATATTGGCATGGATGCGATGATACTCACCGGTGTACGCCCTCTTTTGCGTTCTGCCATAGTGGTGGCCTTTAGGCATTATTTTTTACTCCGAAACTATATCGAAAACATGTCAACTTCATCTGTTTCTCCACGAACGGTGCTCACGCCTACCTGTTTAATTGGGGCACAAACAAAAAGCATAAGTTTAGTTAAGAAGTTTAGCTTTTGAACAGGATATTTAATTTCTACGAGTGTTGCTGGTAAATTGGCTAATTCATATTGAATGGCTCTATTTACTAAATGCCTAATATCGCCACTCATGTATTTGCTGCTAGCTTCTTTATTCGTTGTAGTCATATGTAAACTCACCTCAATGTAATGATAAATTTATACTATTTCACTTTCCTTTTGTACGAAAAACAGGTTTTAACTAGGTTGATTTTTAGGTTCTATGCGACTTGTACCATAGTTTTTTGTTTGATCTGGCTTGTATCCTTTGCCTCTAGCTTTAGCCAAGTAAGATATACGCCAGATAGCATCTTGTATCGTCTCATAATCATTTCTTTTAACATTGTAAAAGCAATTGTCAGGGAAGAACTCCGAGCCGTCTAATTGCCTCCATACCTCTTTTACTTTGTTTGTTACCTCATAAGGGTAATTCACCTTGTGACCGTCAATCACTAGCGCATAATGATAATGTTGTTTCTTGGCAGTCTCTAACTCTCTACACCACATAAAACCAACACGGTTTAAATTGTATTTACGTTTTAGCCATTTATGTAATCTGCGATTAAAAACCGTCATAATTTTATTATTTTCGGTGTACTCAATAACTCTAAGGTCAAATCGTATTATAAGTATTTTGCTATGATGGCTTAACATAGCCTCAACTTGGTTAATCATTGCTTTTATAGAGTGCGCAATTAACCCACTTCCTCGAGAATTCACCCGCCAAGTATTGCCATTTACTGTAATTGCTTTGTCTTTAGTTATATAAGGCATATTGATTTAATAACTAAGAGATTAAGGGAAGGATATTAATAATTACCTAGCCAAACGTTAGCGAATACATACCTGTTGTATCCGTATATATAAAAGGATGTAATTTAAATAGTGATTATTTTCAGGGTAAAAAACCTACGAATAGTGACCAATAAAGAACAACTTAATATCTACGTATCATAACAGGTGTGTATCCACTAACTTAATTTCTCAGTTATACTCTAGTTATTGGCTGGTGGTTTAGCCGCTAAACTTCATCCACCAGCCAGTTCAAACGAAAGCCTACTTTGTTAACACTCTGTGGGCTTTTTACTTTCTATGCGCTGTTTATCTGCTTTATCAGGTTCGGCTTTTTCTTGCTCTACTATTTGTAGGCGCATAACCACACTTTTACTACCGGAGTATGACCGGTCTTTGTACTGCTCTCGGGCGGTTGCGGTTGCTCTTGCGTCTTTTTTTTGCTCCCAATCACAAAAAAAGTGGCGTTCATCAAGCCAATATAAGGCTTGTTTTTTACCGTTATATTCACCTTGTTCTGAATGGATTAACCA
>NZ_JBLIEK010000227.1:0-3225 GCF_047632995.1 Psychromonas sp. | reverse complement strand
GATCTATTTTGATTTGGCCTTTCGTGCCACAAATGCCCCTCCTTTAAATATGGAGGCAAAAGCTATCTTGCCCTATCAGCACTGCTGCTATGCTTCCCCTGAGTATTTTAAACAACATGGTAAACCAAAGACTCCTTACGATTTAAAAACACACCAATGTTTACGCGGGCAAGAGCAACTAACTTGGGTGTTTTTGACCACTAGCGTGGCTGCAGATGGTTGGTTGCAGATAAACGATAATCATATTAAGAGATTAGCATTAAGGGAGAAAGCATCATTAGAGTGCATGAACACTCGGTAGTTCAAGAGATGAGTCAGGGGGAATTACTACCCATATTGGCAAATGAGATGCCTGAAGGAGTTACAATTTTCATGGTTTACGGTTTATGTGCAACTAATTCATCAATCAAATAAGTTAACCGCCTTTATAGCGTTCGCTAAAAATCATTTCAATATAAAATAGATAAGCAATTAAAACTATCGACGCTTATGGCATTATTAAGTTTTTTGCCTATAAAAAAACCGCCATTCCTGCGAATGGCGGTTTTTATTGATTAATGAAAATCCATAATCAAACGTTAGTGGTTACCACCACATATCAGCTTGCATACCGATGACGATATCATGATCATATTTAAGATCGCCATTCTCATCTTGATCGCGTGCAGGTCCCCATGCATTATCTATGTAACTTGCTAATAAGCGAATCTCTGGTGCAGGTCCTTGGCCGGTGCCGATAATCCAGGTGGGTGCCACGGTGATTTTACTTTGACTACTAGTCTCACCATTCCAGTTATTGTGAACAGTGCCTATTTCAGAGGATACAAAGAAGTTATCCGCTACAGGGAAGTTAGAGCGTACCATGGCTGATACCCAGTAATCATAAGCTCCTAAACCACCCGCAGTTGTGTCATAGGTCCATTGTCCATCAGCGTCATGGTCATTATACTGGCCCTGAATAGACGGGAAAAAACTGATGCCATTTTCTAGGAAGTAGCCACCCCAGAGTAGCAATCGAGCCGATGTATCTTTTTCATCAACATAGGTCAAGAGACGTTGCGCATCCCCTGCAGATGGATGCCAAGCAGCCCAATCATTATGCTCACCTTGGAACTGTGAACCAGGGTGATAAGCATTATATGATGTGATTGTACCGCCCAGTAAATTACCTGAGCCTAGACCAACACCTGCTTGTGCAATGATTTTTGAAAAGCCATTACCCGGTATAAAAAAGAAGCTGGATAGATTATAAATAGCGGTCAAATCGCCACCTACCTCAGCATATTGATAACCGTTTTCATCCCAGTTATCAGGCATAACTTTGTATAACGCGCTCAGTTCCAACGAACCGAAGTTAACACTCAGATTGAAAGCATGCATTAAATTATTGAGGTTAGCAGATTTATCGTATTCATTTGCATCCCAGCGTCCAAGAACATCATCAATGCGATCACTGGCAATATAGGCGGCATCAAAAAGGAGATCTCCCACCTCATATCCTTCAATACCGATACCTGTACCTGACATGTCGGTATAGAACAAATCGGTCATAAAGATATAGTTGTCTTTACCGTAATCACGGGTACCACCCCAGAATTTACCTGATGACGTTACGCCCGTAAACTCAACATAAGTCTGACCAACGCCCATCTGATATGCATCAGCACTTGAACTGAGTGAACTTTCGTCACCCGTATCGCCTAAACCAACATTAATTCGAATTGTTTTGCCATCATCAAATGACCACTTTTTAACAAAATCAAGTGATGCATCGTTATCGGCTTCCAGACCGAGACGCCCTAGTGTTTCTTTTTGAGCAACGAAGTTTGAACGCTTAAAATCATTTTCTGAACTTAAAAGTACACCCGCACGGAAGTAGCCGTGGAATTCAAAGCCGTCGGTTACCGCAGCCTGAGTTGCACTCGTTGCAGATAGACCTGATGTAGCAAGCAGACATGCAAGGGTTAATTTTGATAGTTTCATTGTAACTCCATAATTTTATTACTTTCCGTATATTGATAAAGAAAACAAGATGTAAGCGCTTTCTCTGTTATTAAAAAAACAGCCAAATGTGAATTGATAAAATTCGCAGAAACAATAAACAATCTGTGGCCAATTTCTAAGATAAGTATAAAGGCAAAGCAGAGGGTGTAAAGTGAGCAACATCACTAAAGTAAGCGCTTACATGGGATGTAGATCACACTCTGAAATTATCTTTTGAACTCATAGGGTCGACTTACGAATGGGCCGTTGGTGAAACATTAAAAAAGGGTAAAGTAAACGTCCAAGACATACACTGTATTTACAGCTTTACTCTGCTGTTCATCTTATTATTATTCATTACGCACAGTTAAAAGAGCGATTTTCATTTTACCCATTCACTTTAATATACTGATTCCAGCGTTTTTCTGTGAATGGGCTATAAAACAATCTGATTTTCAATCACTGTTGTAGCTTATCCAGCTCTTTTAAGTAATGTGATTTTGCTTTTGTTGAGCCAGCGCGCTCCGCTTCTGCAACTAAACTCTTAGCACGCGAATTATTGCCCTCTTTTAGCGCTTTACTAATCTGCTCTAAATAAAATTCTTCAGTATCACTTAATATTACTGGCGCATCGACAGCAACCGCGTTAAGTGCCGGCGTATTATTTTGTTTCACCTCTTCTACAACATGCCCTACAGCCTTAACAAAAACGTCTTTAAAACGAATGTTAAGATGGCCAATCGGAGAATGTTTAGTGTAGAGCTTGGGATGAGAAGCTTCCGAGAGCACTTTGCCCTTTTTCAATTCATATTCACGGGCCAGATTAACGATTTCACTTTTCCCGTCGAAAGTGCTCTCTTTACTGTAGACCAAAATATAACGAGCCTGTTGCTGCATCTCATCGGTCAGGGTTTTCTGCATAAAGAAAAAACCATCATCGTTTAATTTCGCATCATCAATACGATCTACTTCCTGAAAACTTTCATTTAGAAAAATGACACTCGGCACAAATACAGTACGACCAACAACGCTTTCTAACTCAAAGGTAAATCGGCTAATCTGCTCTGGTAGCAGTAAAGCTGCAACAAAAGAGTTGCCTTCTGGAAGGTTAACGATAGGAGAGTCGGCAGTGATATCAATACGATTAGTCGTATCCAGTGATGCCATTTGAAATGGTAAGCGCTTAATATCGACAACAGTTACGTTATCTGAGCGTAATTGAGCGCTAAGTGCTCCAACATC
>NZ_JBLIEK010000226.1:0-3259 GCF_047632995.1 Psychromonas sp. | reverse complement strand
CTTGATAAATCTGATAAATTTTAAACATCCTGTTAATGGTTTGCACTTAGACTCTGACAATTCTAAAATGTAGTGCATATTATTAATCTGAGTAAAATTACGAAAATTAAAAGACGCTAACGTAATTTATCCTTTTTTGAGTTAATACAGATTAAAATTATTGATATGATTAAGGCACCTCACATCCGATATATCAATTATGGGGGGTGGAAGTTTATAGTCGAATTTTAGGGTTTCTATAATTAAAATTAAATTTTTCGGCGCAGATTATGTTTTTGAAATAAGGTAAGTAATGAAAAATAAAAGAATAGCTATTATTGGAAAGCCAGGTCATATAAGTGATAGCTACAATAAAAGTATTGAAGAATTAAATAAAGAAGTAGGTTTGAATACCGGCAATCTAGCATTTTGGTATGCGATGAACGAGCATATTGAAGGGGAAAAGGATTATTTCGGTTGGGGTGTAGATCCGAAATATTTAAAAGCAAATTATGATGTTTTAGTTTTCCCCGCGGCTAATCAACTTTATCCAGGTTGGGATCTATCTGTTTTAGCAGATCTTTTTGAAAAAGCAGATCTCCCATTAATTATTTGTGGTTTGGGTGCACAAGCGAAAAATGTAGGAGAAAAACTTAGTTTTAAACCAGGTTCAAAACGATTTATGAAAGTCATTTCGGAACGAGCGGTTGCAGTAGGTGTTAGGGGGAATTATACGGCGGATATTTTAAATCAAAATGGTATTAAAAATATTGAGGTAATTGGCTGTCCATCTAATTTTATTAATTACAATCCCAATCTTGGTGTGGAAAATTTAGCCAAACTAGATTCGCTAAAAGATATTCAAAGAATTGCACTAAATATAGACATTACAGAAAGTTTGTCTGAAAAGGTATCGACGATGTTTAGCTGGTCTATCGGTCGTGATGTCGAGGTTATTAATCAGGCACCACTTGAATTGTTACAATTAGCGCATCAAAGTTTTAAACAATTTAATCCAGAAGTAATAAATCGTGTGCGAAATATTCTGGCGCCAGGCGTATCTACAAACATATTCACTAAATTTGTACAGCAAAAATTCTCTATTTATTTTAATACAGAAGAATGGATGTATAAGTTAAAGAGATTTGATTTATCTATTGGAACACGTATGCATGGCAACATGCTTGCCTGGCAAGTAGGTACACCATGCATAATATTACCTCACGATTCAAGGTTAACGGAATTAGTAGATATAATGCAATTGCCAAAATTTTCTCTTGATAAGGTTCATTCTAAAACGACTCTTGAATCGGTTGTTAATCGAGTTGAATTCGATGCAAGTAAGTATGATAATAGTAGACAAGTATTGGCAAAGCGGTATTTGAAAATTTTGGAAGATACTAACGTAGGTGTAAATCCACAATTGCAAGCGTTTGTAAAATAAGCATCCATGTGAAATACGTTTTCATATTAATTGACTAAAAACTATAACTTAAACTATCTGGATAATGATAAAAAGAGAAATTATTTTTGGCATATTCGATGAGTTTCATGTGGGTCATATTAATCTTCTTCAACGTGCGTCAATGTATGTTGACCGCTTATTTGTAGGTGTCTCCACTGATAATCTGAACTATTTCAAAAAATAGGCAGGAATCCTGATTATAATCAAAGTGATAGGATGAAGATCATTAATAGTCTTCGCTATGTTAAATTTGTTTTTCGGTAGAATTGTTAGAGAATAAAGCGGAGTATATTGAATATGATAAGTCTGATGTATTGGTGATGTGTGATGATTGGGATGGAAAATTCGACTTCATGAAGGAGTTGCGTGAAGTTGTGTATTTATCCAGATCACCGTCTATATCGACCAATGAGTGAAGTGATTTGTTTACGTGCAGAATAAACTCGTGCTTAAAGAATAACTGATAGATGAACAAACAGATCCTTATTCACATTGGCCCGCCAAAAAGTGGTACTTCTGCGATACAATATGCCTTGCATAATGCTAGGCATATATTACGTTGTGAAGGGATTGACTATCCTAGACACGAGGTTGGTCCTAATGGCATAAGTTCGGGCAATATGAATACAATATTGTCTTTAAATGAAGATGGTAAGTGGCAAGTTTGTGAAGACAAAATTCGACATGTGCTTAATGAATTTGAGCGTTCTGACTTAGACATGCTGTTGTTAAGCTCGGAATATTTTTTCTATCTTGCCAAAGAAATTGCCAAGTCAATCCCACAGGCTCAGTTTATTGCTTATCTTCGTTGTCCCTTGGAAACATTTGAGTCCTCTTATAATCAATCGGTTAAGCGCCATATGAGGACCACTGCGCTCTCTTTTGGTAAGAATTTGCATATTACGTCACTTAATATCTTAACGGATACCATCCAACATATAGGTAAAAAACGCTTTATTTTAAGAGCTTATTTACCGATATCTGAACAAGGGTATAATTTAATTGAGGATTTCTGGTCTGCTGCTGGGTTACCCGACATGCCATCTTCGAAAGTTGTGACAAACAATTCTTATTGTTTTGAAGCATTGGAATTTAAACGTTGGTTAAATCAATTTGAATTAACCAATTTGGACACAGCAATCGACCAAGCGCTCCAGGCCTTCAGTGATCGCATACAGCTTTTTTCTTTCTTACCTAAGGAATTGTTTGAACGCTATCAAAAGCAAGCACTGCATAATGTTAGGGATTTTGTACATGATAATAAAGTATTTAATGGCAAGATTTTAATCACATACCTTAAGCATCGCTCGAGTTTAAAACACCTGGAACAGACCCTTAGCAAAGAGGATCTCACCTATGTTTGTGCACATCTTGCATTACACCATTCAGTATTGTACTCGCAAATATGTTCAAAATTAAATCGATATACTTCTTCCGATTCAGAACTAACAGAAAAAATAATTTTAGTTTTAAATCATCAAAAAAATTATCGAACATTATTGGCTAAGATTATGAGGCGAATAAAGTGGTAAGAAGTCAGCTAAAACTTCCTCAAGAGCGATTCATTAACTTGAATACGCAAACAAATTGACCATCTGAATGTAAATGAACTGGTTCCCTTGCGCTGAAGTCATTTAATACTACTCATTTCACTTATCTCTTTTATTCATCCCAAATTATACGTTAAAATACCATCAATGATTACTTTTGAGGTGAAGTGCTTCAATCGGCTTAAATGGCCTATGTTAACTTTAATGCAAGTGGGTTATTCAATATTAAGCTAAGTAATCTGTTAGAAATTTATAAACGCAGTCA
>NZ_JBLIEK010000225.1:0-3267 GCF_047632995.1 Psychromonas sp. | reverse complement strand
CCATTATGCAAGTCCAAAACATAATCTGCATCAAAGGCTAGTTGCTGCAGTTTCAAATTAAGATGCTGGGCCAGACCAATACCCCATGTTTCGTCTAGTCTAGATTGTAATTGTTGTTTCATTTTTTTTCGAAAACGAAATTTGATAGACTGAACAGCTTCCTCATCATCAATACTATGTGCAAATTCACGAATAAAAGCGTCATCATAATAATAACCACGATTCCAGTTTGTGCCATTAACTGGGTCAAAACGCCCTAAGGTATATTCACCTGCCTTGATGTTGGTGCCAACCGGGTTACAGTTTGGCACCAACAACACCTCTCCACATATTGGTAAATTTTTTAGCCATTGAATAAGTTGATAAATAACTACATTGCCTTGCACCTCAGCACCGTGGATTGAACTCTGGATATACACTTTTGGTCCAGGCTGTTTGCCAACAAATCGATACAAAGGCACATTCATGTTTCGTCCAGATGCGTTTTGAGCGACCACTATGTGTTCTTTGAGCAGCTTATTCATACAAGTTGTTGTCCTATTGAAATGCTAGGCTTTAGATTCTGGAAAGTGAGGAGATATTGACCGGCGAACACCATTTCCCCAAAGAATAGCTTTATTAAATAAGCTATGTAGAAGCTTTTGATCAATTTCAAGAATTTTTGAAATTCTGATTACTTTTAGCCAATTACCACTTTCAAATGCTTTAACTAAGGACAAATACATAGATAAATCGTTTTGGCCACCACATAGAGCTTCCTTAACCTCGTCAGCTATAGGCAATTTCTCAACCAAGAATTCCATTTTTTGATCAAGTAAGGCATCCAGCATTGAAAACAAACCTACTAAAAATGCGACAGGAGGGTTAGTACCGATGGAGTTTTCAGAACCTAATAAATCACAAAATTTTGCTCGAACTAACGATAGGTGAAGTAACTCTAAAGGTTTATTGTCAGATAAATTAGCCAAGGCGAGTAAAGCGATAAACTTCTTAATCTCTACCTCACCCATATAATTAAGAGCATGTCGTAATGAAGTTATTTTGTAACGCTTATTTATAGTGGGGTTATTAATAAATCGCAACAGCATGTAAGACAAACCAACATCATGCTCAACAACACTATTAATACTCTCTATATCGAATGACTCACTAGAACTAGCACCCATTAATTCTACTAAAGTAAGTTTGGATGTAAGTAAATTTTTATTAGATACTGATTCCGGCTTAGCAAAGAAATATCCTTGAAAATAATCAAAGCCCACATCTTTATAAATACTAAAACTGTCTTGCGTGTCGACTTGATCTGCAATCAATTGCACATTTGCATCCATAATACGGTTGACGTTTGTCGCTAAAAATTCCAAATTTTCATGATTAGTATTAAATTTAAGCATATCAATAAAAGGCAAAAAATCGTTCCAATTTGGTTTCAGGTTGCATTCTTCTAAAGCGACTTTATAACCCATTTTTTTTACATGTTTGCACATATCCAAAAGGCTACTGGCGTCGCTTCTTCCAGCGACTAATTCTACCACCACATTCTCTGGATCAAGAGAAGCAGGCAAACCGCTCATTAGTGTTTCAGATTGGAAATTGATAAAAGATTTTTTACTGCAAGAGATATCATCTAAATGAAGTGTTTGATAATTTTTAGCGATAAGTTTACTCGTTTGCTCATCTCTTTCTTCACTAGGATAACAATTATTTTTACCATCTCTAAAAAAAAGCTCGTAGGCAAAAACTTGCTTATCCCTATCTAATATTGGTTGGCGGGCTATAAATGCAAACATGTCTATCCTGTTTGTGTATATTTATTATGGCGGTTTTTCGGGTCGATAATATCAGACCACGCGCATCAATCAACATGTTTTAAATGCCACTTTCAAGCCATCATAGCATTAAAAAAAAGGGCTTGAATACACCTCTGTTTATTTGGGTTAACCTTGAAATTAGTCCCTCACCGATTGTCTCATTGCGACACCCCATTTTAACGATTCATTATAAAAAGCTTGAGTCATTTTCAAGTCGAGTGATAATTGACTTGAAATGGTAGCAATGCCTTTCCAATAGCCACTTTCAAATGCTCTAATTAAAGCTAAAAATTGTCTTAGTTCGTTTTCACGACCACACAGGGCCGCCTTTATATTTTCGCCAATAGGCAATTTTTCAACGATATCCTCCATAGGTTGATCAAGTAATGCGTCTAGAAGCGAAAATAGTCCTACTAAAAAACCCGTAGGGGGGTTCTTATTCATTGATTTTGCCTGTCCGATTAAGTCACAAAATTTAGCTCTGACCAATGATAAGTGAATGAGCTCGACTGGTTTATTGTCACCTAAATTTGCCAGTGCTAGTAGTGCAATAAATTTTTTAACTTCTATCTGACCCATGTAATTCAATGCATGACGCAAGTCACTAATTTCATTATATTTATTGATAAGGGGATTATTAATAAATCGCAACAACTTGTATGACAAAGACACATCACGCTGAATAATATTGCTAATTTTATCAAGCTCAAAATCTTCTGAAGTGCTTGCAGCTATTAGTTCAATCAATGATAACTTAGAAGTAGGCAGTTTTTTTTGTTTTATAACTTCTGGTTTAGCAAAAAAGTATCCCTGAAAATAGTCGAATCCCATGTCTCGATATTTTTCAAATTCTTGCAAAGTCTCAATTTTTTCAGCAATTAATTTAATGTTAGAACCCAGGTACTTACCAATATTATCGATAAGTACTTGTTCATCACACTCAACAATGTCTACTTTAATAATATCGGTATAAGGTAAGAGTACATCCCACATTGGGTCAAAATCATGATCATCTAAGGCTATTTTATAACCTAACTCTTTAATGTTTGCACAAGCTTGAACTAGTTCAGCGGTAGGTTTAACTGTCTCTACCACTTCAATTACTACTTTTTTTGGGTCAAGCGAAGTTGGAAAACGGTGCAAAAGTGTGTCTTGATGAAAATTGATAAAAACGGGTTTGCCCGCGGAAATGTCTTCTAAACCAAGATCTAAGTGACTATCCGTTAAAATTTTCGATGTTGCTTCGTCTGGAGGAATATTTGGGAAACAATTATTTTCGCCGTCTCTAAATAATAACTCGTAGGCGTACAATTCCTTGTTTTTATTCAATATTGCTTGTCGCGCTATATATGTAAACATCGATTATTCATCTTTCCAAAATTACTGTTTAATGGTAAACATTGATCTGATACATACCATAACACCGTAATTATAATATTCCTAAAAGGTACTCTCT
>NZ_JBLIEK010000224.1:0-3271 GCF_047632995.1 Psychromonas sp. | reverse complement strand
GCAATGGTAATAAGGGGTATCGATGAGGCTGACCTGAGATGAACGAGGCTTAGGCATAAGTGACTCCTTTCAATTTGTGCTATTTCAATTGGTGTTAGTAAAGCTTAGTGCAGTAGAAAAAACAGTCCAATTATTATGGGTGGCATATTAAAGTTGTTTCCAACTGCTTCGTAATTAATAAACATATTTAAGATGGGTGCCGTATTATTTGTTGGTAGGGGGATTAAAAGTCTCATTAATCAAGCAACTTGACCCCCAAGCTTTATTGCGTACTCTGGACTCTTCAACCATACAAGGTAGTCTAGCTTGCAATGTTGTCGACCTCGTAAGGTCGCACTAATAAACTGCTAAGCATTTAAAATAGTAAGGAGTATTAATGCTAATTTCAGAAGCATTTTCAAAATATGGATGTACATTAAAAAATGTCAATTGGTCTGTATCGGCTTTCAATAATAAAAACGAGTTGGTGCTTAGTTTATGGGATCAATATTTTGAAAAAATAGGACAAGGCTCTCTAACTTATATTGACCAAGCTTCACGCTGGAATGGCCATGGAAATAAGGAGTTTATTTCCAATTTAAATAAAGCTATAGAAAATAAATCTAACGTTAGGGCCGTAATCGCAAAAACAGACAAACCTGACGCAGTAGCTAATGGCGGGGATGCTAGTGAGTTAAAAAATACATTTTCTGTCAAACCAAACTGGTTAGGTGCAATTGAAGTTTGGGATGGTGATAATTTTCAAATTAAATTTACACCAGAGTCATAAATGCCTAACAAATTGCCTCAGATCGCCACAAAAAACGCGGCTGGGATAAATACTGACCGGGCTTCGCCCAACAACGTTCGCATTTGCCCCTTGGCAAAGCGTTAAGTTTCCTCATATATGAAGCATCGAAAGTATACGATCGAATGGAGTATTATTGGAGTAGCTATATTAATTGCTGTTATCTCTGTAATCGCAGATTACTATTCAACCGATTGTAACTGGTTTGCTCGTTCAGGTTCTGTAGTTGTTCTTTTGGCTGCGTTTGTTGAGTTTAAGGTATCTTCACACATTTACGAAGACATTCAGCGAGCTCAAGTTATACAATCACATACAAATATATCTATTCCGCTTAAAGCAAAACCAACTAAACCAAGGCGTAATGTTTTGTTTGCAGCTCATATATTATTGATTACGGGCACAATTATATGGGGTTACGGTGACCTAATCTGGTCTTAAAAACCTAATAAATAAGGCGTTCAAACGGACAAAAACAGTTGGCTGTATCACTCCGTTCACAATTTTAGCCCAGAACTTAATAGGCCACCCATAATAAAATTAAATAAAAAGTATATATTTATAACTTGATTTTGGGCTTAAAATATCTGGCGGGTGAAGGCAGCAGGAACACTCGAAATTATAAAGACACCCATCGTAATAAATCGCAAAACTATTTTTTTGCTGCTCGTTATCATGGGTGTTTTGTTAATTTAAGCTCTGCCTATATGGGGAGATATTGCTTGCTATAAGTATTTCACTTCAGCTGATATTGCTGAGGTATTCTCAATTTCTGGCGAGTTTATTAAAATTTCCAATGAGCCAAATCCAGATGCAGCAACGGCATGTTGGAAGGTGCAGGAAGGGCAGGATTAAAAAAAATACGAAATAAGCTGACAGAAATTATAAAGACACCCATCGTAATAAATCGCAAAACTATTTTTTTGCTGCTCGTTATTATGGGTGTCTTGTTAATTTCTTCTACCGATTTATCTCGGCGCACTGGGTGTCTTGTTAATTTGTTTTTTCTGTTAATTTGTTTTACTTTGGGTGTCTAGTTTAAGTCAGAATAAATTATTGCTTTTATATTGCCGGATAAAGATACATCAATTATATCTTTGCTTTTATAGTGCACTTGAAGGTATTCAAGCTTATATTTCCAACATAAAATATCTAGAATTGATCTAGCAACTTCAATATATTTGTTCATAAACAGCGTAGATGATTTGCTATCAAAATGAGGGAAATAGCCTAATGCTCCAACATTTTGCATATTTGATTCTGTCGCAGTATGTACAGATGCACAAAGTGTTGAGTACATACCTTTGAGTTTACTGTACTTATCCTTAATTTCTTTGGTTTGAAATACATCTGCATCCTCTGCTTTGTCTATGACTTCATAAGTGCTTTTTATAGATACTATATTCGGATGTACAGTGCTTCCTATAGCTTTTAGGAAGTTTTCAATCGCACTTCTTAAAATTTGCTCACTACCCTTGTAGCACCCATGAAGAGAAATAAAAAGTGAACTTCCGAGTTCAGATATCGACTCCCCAAGATACTTACCAAATGTAGAGTTTGAATTACTTTTTAAGGATTCTAAACTTTTACACACTGAGTGAAGTTCTAAAATAGAAAAATAGACCTTATGGGTTCTTTTCAAATTTTGAAAGTATTCAACATTGCCTTCTTGAGGTAATTCGTATCCTGTCACAAATTCTTTTAATTGCTCAAAGTCTTTTTGAATCGCTTTGGTAGACATAAATTTACCTTGAAGAAAGTTCGTTAATTACCATATTCCAGTTAAAATCAGCACTATTTCTGTCTTGTAATATTTGTTTTGTTCTTTCTTTATTACCAGCTAAAACAGCTAATGCTTTAACTAAAACGTCAAGCCTTTCATCGTCTAATTCAACTGTAGAACAAATGACTCTTCCGATAACATCGGCTCTTGAACTCCTACTAAATCTAATGAGTTCAATACCTAGCACACTTTTCGAAAAGTCTGCTATGTCTTGGGTACGTTTAAAAAGATCAGAGTCTAAAAATAATGAGGGTAAAGCCCCAACTAAAAAATGTTTATTAGGATTATCAGACTCATAATTTCCTACAGCATCTTTTGCTTCAGATTTATCGTATGTAGACTCTTCGATTAACGATACAGCTTTTTTGAAGTCCACTTTCGAATAACTGTCCATTAACCAAGAAAATTCTTCCATAAAGCGCAAAAGTACCTTTAAATCTTTTTTATTTTTCACCTTAAACCTCCAACCCTAATTTTTGTAACGCTTCTCTAGTAATGTCAGATATAGCCATTTTTAATTTTGAATCTTGTGTATCTAAAATTAGTTTCTGGCTTCCTTGTAACTTAGCGACTTCTGTGCGCTTCAACAATGGTTTATTAAATCGTTTTCCTTTCCAAAATGTTGTCGAATCAAGGTAATCTTGGGCGTTTTTATATACTGTTTCTCTTTCATCAACAATTGTTAATACAACACCAAGACATTC
>NZ_JBLIEK010000223.1:0-3313 GCF_047632995.1 Psychromonas sp. | reverse complement strand
GGCCAGTATCTTTATAACGTCGCTAATGGGACAGTGTGATGAGATTTATTGACACCGAAATTGAAGATGTAAAGATTGTTGAAGTCAATGTTTTTGGTGATCGACGTGGTTTTTTTATGGAAACGTTCCGTGCCGATGAGTTTATGGCAAAAACGGGCTCCAGACCCTTCGTTCAAGACAATCATAGTAAATCAGCAAAAGGTATTTTACGTGGACTGCATTATCAGCAAGAGCACACGCAAGGTAAATTAGTACGCGTTATCTCCGGTGCCGTATTTGATGTTGCTGTTGATATGCGCAAGTCTTCCCCTACCTTTGGGAAAGCTGTTGGTGAGGTGCTTTCGGCTGAAAATAATCGTCAACTATGGGTGCCGGAGGGTTTTGCTCATGGTTTTTATGTGATGACTGATTCAGCTGAATTTGTTTATAAATGTACTGATTATTATCACCCCGAATCAGAAGTTTCTGTGCGCTGGGATGATGCGGATATTTGTATTGCATGGCCTTTAGTTGATGGAGAATTACCACAACTATCAGGTAAAGATAAGCAAGGTCTATCATTTAAAGATGCGCCCAAGTTCAGCTAGTTAGATACAAGTATTGGGAATGGGTGAAGGGTGAAGAGTAAGTATAATTTATCCATTACCCATTATCCATTATCCATTATCCATTACCCATCACTCGTTACCCATTATCAGCAGCAGGAATATGAATGAAAGTATTAATCACAGGAAAAGGCGGGCAGTTGGCTTGGGAGCTAGTGCGATTAGCCCCGCAAGCTTTTGAAATTATTAGTGTGGGGAGAGAACAGCTTGATATCAGCAATGAGAATCAAGTGGTTGATTTTATTGACTCGACAAAACCAGACTTAGTGATCAATGCCGCCGCCTATACTGCTGTCGATCAGGCGGAAAAAGACAGTGTTACCGCTTATGCCGTTAATGAACACGGTGTTAAATATTTAGCGCAGGCATGTAAAAAAATTAATGCCCGTATATTGCATATTTCAACAGATTTTATTTTTGATGGTACCAGTACAAGCCCTTATCAAACGGATGCCAAGCCCAATCCGCTCAATAACTATGGTGCCTCTAAACTTGCTGGAGAGCTTGCCCTGAATGAAATATTTCCACAAGCAAGTGTGATTGTTCGTACCGCCTGGGTATATTCGGCAAATGGTAATAATTTTGTAAAAAGTATGTTGCGTTTGATGCAGGAAAAACCGCAACTCGGCATTGTTTACGATCAAGTTGGGACTCCAACATGGGCGAAAGGATTGGCGCAATGGCTTTGGATTATTGCCGCTAAACCGGAAGTTACTGGCACTTATCATTGGACGGATGCCGGTGTTGCGTCTTGGTATGATTTCGCCCTTGCCATCCAAGAGCTTGGTTTAGAGAAAGGCTTATTAAAAAGTGCAATCCCAGTATTCCCTATTCGTACCAGTGCTTATCCAACACCCGCAAAAAGGCCTGCTTTTTCGGTAATAGACAAAACAAGTGCTGAAATGGTTAGTGAATTAAACACGACACATTGGCGTAAGCAGTTATCAGCGATGATGGATGAAATATTATAAGAAATTGAAAAGGCCTGTGTATTGGCATTTAAATTTCTAGATAAGCTGGTACTTATTAAGAAATCCTCTGTGAAAAAGATAATTAGCGGTTTAAATTAAATTCTTCCAATAACGAACAAGAGTGTGCGTTTAGATTTAGTAGAACAACCATGTATTACTTTAATGAAACAGATAACTTCACAAATAAAAGGATATAGAGAAGTTAATGAACTTCTTTAGCTAAAATGAATAAAAAGTTATTTTTGAAACATAGCGGTTTAGCTTTTATTGTTAGAATTTTTGGCGCATTAACCGGATTCTTAATGACTTTAGTTATAACTCGAACATTATCTGTTGAACAGTCTGGTTTGTTTTTACTAAGCTACGCCGTATGTTCTGCCGTAGGCATGTTGTGTACATTAGGGTTAACGACTGCCTTTATCCGTTTTGTAGGCGGATATCATGCAGAGGCTAACTGGGGGGTAATTAAAGGCATTGTTAATAAAGGTTTAAAAGCTGTTCTAATTACTTCCATCGGTGTTGCCTTAATCATTTTTGTGTGCAGTCCTTACATCAGTAATAATATCTTTGATAAACCCCAGTTTGAACAGGTATTAATGGTGACGACTTTTGCTATACCCTGTTTTGCCTTATATCAACTTATGGCTTTCGCCTTTCAGGGATTACATAAACCGGTTGTTTCAATTTTTTTACAGAATATTTCTAACCAAGTCATTGTCATTATTGCTCTATTGATTGCCTCCGTTTATATTATCGATTTAACTGCTACCTTGTTGTCGGTTATCTTCACTATAGCTGCTTCTATTACCGTTTCTATTGCATTAATTAAATGGTTTTCGAATAAAAAATTAACGGTTGTAGCCGATTATTCGCAAACCAACGCTTTAACTGCTAGTGCCAAATCATTATTTTATTCGATGATGATGACGTTACTAGTTCAATATAGTGGTCAAATAAGTTCGGGCGTTTATTTAAGTACAAGTGATGTAGCGTATTTTTCGGTGGCGCAGCGCATAAGCATGCTGACAAGTTTTGTCTTAATTGCTGTTAATCTAGTTGCAGCACCACGTTTTGCTGCTAGTGCTAAGCTTGGCAAAACTGAAGAACTACGCAGTACATCTTTATTTTGTAGCCGTATTATGGTCATAATGGCAACTCCCGTAGTTGTATTTATGTTCTTCTTTGCTGACTTATTAATGGGGATTTTTGGTGAAGAATATATTCAAGCTGCCCATTTGCTAAAAATATTGATTATTGGTCAGTTTATTAATGTGATCACGGGCTCTGTAGGATTTTTATTAAATATGACCGGCCATGAGAAAGATATGCGCAATGTGGTGTTTTTCTCGGGGCCTCTAGCGTTAGGCTTAGGCTTATTTTTAACACCCTTATATGGGGCGACTGGAGCTGCTATTGCAACAGCTATTGCATTAGCAAGTCAAAATCTAATTGCTGTTTATATGGTAAAGAGGCGGCTGGGATTTAATACATTAAATTTATGGAAATAGCATTGGTGCATGCCGGTCTCTGAGCTATTTAGATCTTAAAATAGCACAAACCGAGAGTTGTTCATGAACTCACTTGCACACAGCCATTTTTCATTAAATGTAAGTTGTGCCACTACAGTATAACGCTCAGAACCTACGGGCTATGTATTTTGAAGACACAAGCATCCTCGGTCTTGATTCTAAGGGGAGAGATGGCGAGGGACTTCCCCAAACAAGATAATACAAAAGT
>NZ_JBLIEK010000222.1:0-3346 GCF_047632995.1 Psychromonas sp. | reverse complement strand
ACGGGTATTTATACTATTCCGGAAATCAGCTCTGTAGGTAAAACTGAACAGATGTTAACCCAGCAAAAAGTTCCTTATGAAGTGGGGCGTGCACTGTTTAAAGATTTAGCACGTTCACAAATTTTAGGCTCAGAAGTGGGCAGTTTAAAGATACTCTTTCACCGGGAAACAAAAGAGATATTAGGGATTCATTGTTTTGGCGAGCGGGCAGCTGAAATTATTCATATCGGACAGGCTATTATGGAACAAACAGGGGAAGGGAATACCATTGAGTATTTTGTTAAGACTACCTTTAACTATCCAACCATGGCAGAAGCTTACCGTGTGGCGGCTTTGAATGGTCTAAATAGATTGTTTTAGTGCTTTTTTCTGCTAATAACTTATTGTTATAAAAGAGCTTGTAAATTATTTTCTAACCCATAAATAAGCATTATTTATGGGTTTTTTATGCCAATCATCAGGCCTCGTTAAGCGCTTTTAAGGTCAATAATAACGCAGCGATTCCTCTTGCCTCCTGAAAATCATCCCCGGCTAATAATTCATCTACTTTATTTAATGGCCATTTTATCACTTCTAACGGCTCTGGTTCATCACCCTCGAGTTTTTCAGGGTAAAGATCAAATGCCATGAACAGGGTCATCTCACTACTGAAATAACTGGGTGCCATGGTTACTTTTTTAAGTTTTTGTAACCTTTTAGCCCCAAAACCTATTTCCTCCTTTAATTCTCTATTCGCTGCCTGTTCAGGCGTTTCGCCCGAATCGATAAGCCCCTTTGGAAAACCGAGTTCATAGGAATGTGTACCTGCAGCATATTCTCTTATAAGCAAAAGAGTTTCAGGGTCATAAAATGGAACAATCAGTACAGCGCCCTGATGGTAACCCTGCATACGTTCAAACTCTCGCAGCTGTCCATTACTAAATTTCAGTTGCAGCGCTTCAATTTTAAAAAATCTACTACTCGCAACTAGACTGCGCTTAAGGATTTGAGGTAATGTCGGTGGTGATTGACTCATGTAAACTCTCTTTAGCCAATGAATAAGAGCTTATCTTACAAGTAACTGCTGATTAATTACAACTTATTGAGGTATTTTATGCATTCTGCACTAGAGGTCGACACAGTCTTACTGGACATGGATGGAACATTGCTTGATTTGCATTATGACAACCATTTCTGGCTGGAGTATGTACCCAGTCAATATGCGCAGAAAGCGCATATTTCATTAGCACAAGCACAACATCATATGTCCGCCCAGTATGCAAAGGTTGCAGGGAGTTTGGATTGGTACTGTTATGATTATTGGAGTGCGACTTTAGGCTTGGATATCCATCAATTACAGTACCAAACAAAGCATAAAATCCAATTGCGCAGTGATACTCTGTGGTTTTTGGAATACCTGAAAAGGTTAAATAAACGGGTTATTATGTTAACCAATGCCCATCGCAGTGGCATAGCATTAAAGATGCAGCAGTGTGAAATTACACATTACTTCGAAGCAATTGTTTCCAGCCATGATTATCAGATAGCCAAGGAAAACCGGACTTTTTGGCAAATGGCTGCAGAGCAATATTGTATCGATTTTAAACAATCTTTATTTATTGATGACAGTGAAAAAATACTGCAGGTTGCACAGCAAGCTGGGGTTGCTTATTTACGGGGTATCAAAACGCCAGATAGTGAAAAACCTGCGCAAGAGATGCAATATTTTCAGAGCATTAACCTATTTTCTGAATTGTTAATACAGAAATAATGGATAATACAATTACTATGGTTAAATTGTGCTCCCTGTCATCTCATCTAAAAAAGCCGGTACAGTTATACCAAAAGAATTAATGAAGTGATCGATGATTGCGAAGGAAAAATTAGCACTAAATAAGGCGTGAGTTGCAGGAGATAGTTGTTCTCACTTCAAAACTCACAACGCAGTTAGGGATGATTTTAACCAGCAAGGGTGATCACCTTTTTAGTTCTTTTGGTATTATACCCAAGCTACTTGAAAATGCTGATTCCTGCATCTTTAAGTAATTTGGGTATCAGTACCTGAACTTGTGCTAGAACAGTTCATCGACAGAAGTAGGGGCGTTGTAGGGTATGTCCTGGTTGTCCTCTATTACTGTTTTTTCTTTGAACACAGCTGTTCTATCCACATATTCGGCGGGGATAGAATCTGCTCTGAAATATTCAAACAAGGTGGTGTGATCTGTCTCGTAAGTTAGCAGCCCCGATTTTCGGTCGATACGCACCGTAGAAATATTGCTCGGAGTGTCTGCTGTTACCTCAGGATTTGATAAAGCTGTTTCCTGCATAAATTCTATCCAGGCAGGTTGGGCCGTTTTCGCACCAAATTCAGACCCGTAGGATTGATTCTTATCAAGATTATTGTTGTAGCTGGTTCTGCCTAAATCAAGATTGAAGTCATCAAATCCAACCCATGATGTGGCCACAGTATTACCTGCAAAACCGGAAAACCACGCATCTTTCGATCCGTTTGTTGTACCTGTTTTACCACCTATATCATGGCGCTTCAAAGCCCGTCCAGCGCGCCAGCCTGTCCCATTCCAACCGCTATTATGTTGCCAGCTGCCCCCGCCCCAGATCGCCGTTTTTAATAATTCACGGGTTAAAAAAGCGGTTTCAGCGCTAATGACTGCCGGTGCAATTTGCTCAGCACTTACGGGTGAAATAGGGCAAGTATTGGCACCTTTGTCGAGCACTGTTTGTGTTGCTATCAATGGCTGATTATCTTCCTGTTGCGCGTAAAGTTCAGCACAATAAGAGCAAACAATTTTAGGATTAGCCTGATAAATGACACTGCCATAAGCATCTTCAATACGTTCGATAAGATAAGGCTCTATCTTAAACCCTCCGTTGGCGATAATGGCATAACCTGTCGCGAGATTTAAGGGCGAAATAGAGGCGGAGCCTAACGCTATGGTATTATTTTGGGGTAGATTCTCTCTCTCAAAACCATATTTTTCCAGCTGGTTAGTCACTTTTGTTAAGCCGAGATCCTGTACCAGGCGTACGGAGACGACGTTTTTCGATTGTCCGAGAGCTTGACGCAAGCGAATCGGGCCGGCATAAACCTCTGGCGAGTTTGTTGGTCTCCAAGCTGTACTTCCCGCCCACTCATTAATAGGGGCATCATTAACCAAAGTGGCTAGCGTATAACCATTATCAAGTGCTGCAGAGTAAATAAACGGCTTGATATTGGAGCCCACTTGACGCTGGGCTTGTGTTGCGCGATTAAATTTACTCTGTGCAAAACTAAAACCACCGACCATAGAAGTAATAGCGCCATCCTGTGGGTTAAGAGAAACAAATGCCGCGCTGGCAGCGGGATATT
>NZ_JBLIEK010000221.1:0-3370 GCF_047632995.1 Psychromonas sp. | reverse complement strand
CAAAATTAAAAAAAGATTCGTCGCAGGAGCAAACTGCCCAAAATGTCGTGCACTTGATACAATCATGCTTTACTTTGAAAATAATGTTGAAAAACTGGAATGTGTAAAGTGCCATTATTCAGAGTCTCAAACAGATAAAAAAGTGGCTAAGGCCTCACGAGCAAGTTCAAATGTAATTGGAGTGTTTAAGCCAGATTGAATTATTAATCGCTGCACATCGATCTAATAGATGAATAATTCAAGAATAGTGTTTATTCATCTATTTTATTGATGTGTCACCGTAGGCAGTTTACATATGGTGAATTTTTTATGGATGCACCTACAATTAATAAGTTTCAAAACGACCTTAAACAACACCTATTCGTTCCAACTGGTTCTAGAATCAACTCAAATGAGAGTCTTTTATCCTTTAAATCATCGTTGACACATTAAAACATCTGCTTAGGCGGCAATATTTAACAAGCAACCTCGTTCCTTCTAAATTTCAAATAGTTGTACTGTTTAAAGTTCTGAGTTGCTAAGAACCGCTCGGCGTGTCATATCAATACTAAGTCTTTTATATTCGACTAGTAGTGTGGTGGTGGCATTTCCTCTTTTTCAGACGCCATATTACTGGGTTCGATAGCACTAATTTTTGATACCAATTGTTTAACTTGATATTGCAAGTCATCCATTTGTTTTTGCTGTTCAATCAATGCCTGGTTAAGGCTTTCAATAGTGTCTTCTTGAAAAGACAGTTTCATTTGTAATTGTTCGATATCCGTTTGTACTGTACTCATTAATTTTCTATCTTCCACTTTTCTAGTAAACCATTGCTACTTTCTGAAATAATTTCGCTATCACCAATAAAACCGACAGCATGCACAACCGCCGATGCAGGTCTGCTACCCTCACGAGCTGAAACCTTCCACTCATTTAACTCTTCACCTGTTTTCACATCCCAGCGATTAATTCTTCTAGATGGCGAACCGGTTAGTAAATAATTACCATCATCCGAAAAAACGGCTGTAGTGAATATCCTTTGTCTTGCTGAATATTGTAGATTACTGATTTCCTTACCAGTCACTAAGTCCCATATCCTCGCATCTCGCTTACTATCAGCGGTAAATGCATAACGCCCTTTATCATCTAGCGATACCTTTGTAACTCGACTAGGATGGTCGAATTTAAATATAACTTGACCTGTGCGGGTATCCCACAAATAAGCTAAATAGTCATTACCGCCTGTTAGTGCATAAAAACCATTAGGTGAGATATCCAAGCTGTTTATTTTTTCTTTATGTCCTAAAAACTCTAATCGCCTGCCTGTTTTAGGCTCAAAAAACATCACTTTACCACTACCGCGGCCAACCAAAATACCTCGCCCTTGATTTGAAACTGCGATGTCTCGAATACTTGTCTCGTCAATTCGCCAAAAACCTTCTGGCTCGCCGACATCTAAATTCCATAATGCAAATGCTTCTCTATCAGATGTCACAACATATGAATTATCAAAGGCAATATGTATATTTGTCACTGAATTGCTACCGTCATCTTGATGTCGCCACACGTATTGCTTTTTATTAGTACTTAAATCCCATACAGTTATGCCATTTACAATGGTAGATACAACTGCAATCGTATTGTCTGCAGATATGTGGGACGCATGAGTCCCTCCGTCAGCATGGCGAAATGAACTAACAGGCACATTACTTGACCCATCGCAGCCCATAAATCCAATGGTACTTAGCAAAATTACAACATAGACAATCTTAATGCGTTTATTCAATGGGTTTCTCTTCGATTCAATCGTATCTAGTATATGCGTTTGCCCACCAATCACATACTGCTAGTTGGTGAATTATAATGAAAAAGACCTCAATCACTGTTTGGATTACCTCTGTGGAAATCTTAATTGCCTGTTTGACCACTTCCTATTGATCCCATGAAAGTTGAGACGTTAACCTTCAGTACACAGTAACAATCTCATGCTATGGGCGCCAGTTTGGCGCCAGATTGTTGAAAACAAAGTAACGAATCAAAAAAATGGGTATCAAATACAACCAAAATTTATTGGTTAAAAGTTTTATTGCTGCCATACAAGGTCAGCCATAACTCGATAATATAGGAATACAATCAATCACCCGTAAAGTCGAAAGTCTTGTACGAGAGAAACAAGACAAGTTAAGAGCTCAGATGAATGATGAAAATAAAGCCAAGGGTTCAGAGTTTTTAAGAAATGATGTTGGACATGTTGCCATTTTTATCACAGATTCAGATTTACAGTACTAGGTGTTAAAAAATGGTGCTGCTAACAGACCTAAATCGACTGACATAGTCAAATAAACTACTTTGGAATGTTAATAGATGAAACAGAAATTGATTCTTATTTCGCACGTAACAAGTAAGCAAGTTTTCCTTTAAATCAGGTTATTAATGGTTGGACTGAAGGCCAACAGCTCATGGGCGTGGGTGCAAAATATAAGTTTTATGTTTTCTCAATTCTTCCTTATGCAGCTCGTTCAACATGTGAAGTCACTAGTCACTCAATGCTTATTTTTGAAGTAGAATTACTAGAAATAATCAAAATAGATAATGCTGTAAAAAATAGGAATGGTCAGTTGTCGACGGTCAATAAAAAACCGAACACGTTACCGTGTTCGGTTTAACTCTGTTATTTTTACTAATCAGCTATTTCCGTGCTGAACCTTATTCCTTCACTATTTACCCTTCTAAAGGGTAATTTATCCCAAATTAATTGGGTAATTTAAGCTGTAATTTTTTGTCATTTCGACTAAATACTGTTTCAACTTTATGTGTTTGGATGTCGATATTTACCTCAAATCAATTGTTGCCAAGTTTATAGGTAGTATGACTTGCTATTGCTATTTCAGTTGGTTTTACAAAGGGCGAAAAAAAAGGGCAACTCTCTTTAACGCTAGGTTCCACAAAGTGTTTTTCTGATTAGGTTAGCAAAGGTCTTTAATTAAAAACCTATCTCACTTTGATTAATATTAACTATAGTAGATAACTGTTCTTTTACACGCCTAAAATTGATTTTTACTTGTAATGAATTGTGCTAAAAAAATAGTTTTTATTACCTCTTAGTGTTCGAATTAGTGTTCGAATTAGTGTTCGAATTAGTGTTCGAAATTTCTCTTCATCGTTTTCTAATTTTCGGTCACGGCTGCCGTCAGTTTTTAATCAAAAACATTATTTTTTTAAATGATTTAGGTTTCTCAAGGTCCACTAATGATGATAAACAGTGGCAATGCCCATTTTAATATAAAAAAACGCCTGATTTAGAAATAGTTACTTTGGTAAAAGCTTGAGAAAATTTATACTTATCATATTAAAATAATACGCTGAGTAAGATTTAAGGTTGAAAACA
>NZ_JBLIEK010000220.1:0-3463 GCF_047632995.1 Psychromonas sp. | reverse complement strand
AAATAGTAACTGGCAAAAAAGCTCCCCCCACAGGCTTGTAGTTTATTGGTAGCCAAAACTGTTGCTGGTGGTAACCCGACCCACATTAAGATCGGTATGCTCAGCAAACCACCTCCGCCAGCGATAGCATTGATAAAACCGGCCAGTATAGCTACCGGAAAAAGAATTGCTGCGCTTTGCAATGACACGCCTAATACTGTCTCTAAGATCATCTGCTATGACTCATTTAAAATTCGATGCTGATAGTTAATCGAATTTGCATCAATTGTGCAAAGGAGTTATCTTCTTCTTTGTGTGAGTTTTACTCATTCATATTATTAATTATTAAGCGAGTAAGTAGATGTATCCTAAATTGCCGCCTTTAAATGCGCTGCGTACATTTGAATCTGCTGCACGACATGTGAGCTTTTCATTGGCAGCACAGGAGTTGCATGTGACTGATGGTGCAATAAGTAAACAAATCAAAGTATTAGAAGATTATCTCGGAATGCAGCTGTTTCTGCGCCAGCATAAAAAATTAGTATTAACCGATGAGGGGCTGCGTTATTTGACCCATATTCAGGCGGCATTACAAATTATTAATAACGCTACCGTAGATATTCAATCACAGCTTTTGCGTATGCAAAGCTTGGCAATTAATGTTTTGCCCAGTTTAAGTATTAGTTGCTTGATCCCTTGTTTAGAAGCGTTTAAATCACGTCACCCTAATCTTTATGTGGATTTGTCCATTGGCGATTTTCCGGTGGATTTTTCACAAAGTAATTACGATATTGTTATACGGAGTGCGACATCAGAGCCACAAGGCGTCAATTTTATTAAATTGATGGATGAAGATTTGTGCTTGGTTTGCTCGCCACAACTGGCGATAGAAATGCGTTCAATTGATGATATTAATGAGATGACGCTGTTAAAACATACGTTGAGGCCAGATATGTGGCAAGAGTGGTCGCAGGCGCTAGGGCTCACGCTAACGACTGAGAAAAAGTTTGGCATGGCCCATTTTTATATGCTCAGTCAGGCGGCAATTAGCAGCATGGGGGTGGCATTGATTCCACGATTTTTTATTGAGCAACAACTGAAGGATGGCCTGTTGGTGATCCCTTTTGATCTGTCATTCTCCAGTCCCTATTGTTATTACCTGTTAACGCCAAAGTCGAGCAATTATCCGCATAAAGTGCAGCTGTTTATTGATTGGATTTTACAAGTTTTTGCACCTTATAGAAAAACCTAAGTGCAATGTTTATGATTTTTACACTCTGCTCGTTCAACCGCTAACAGAGCACGCCATACCGGGCGCTGCTAAATTTTTCTGGTTTCCGACAAGGCATAGTCTACAGCTTCAACTATCGAGTCGGCGGTTTGATGTGACGGGCTGATTTTATTTTCATCGCCGCTTTGGTACTTCCCTGTGCGTACTAAACAGCCATGCAATCCCGCATTGATTGCACCTTCAATATCACCATAGATATCGTCACCAATCATCAGCACTTGATCTGCCTGTAAATTTGTTGATCCAAGTACCTGCAGAAAAAAATCTCGGGATGGTTTTCCTAAGATAATCGCCTTTGTCGATGCCGCAAATTCTATCGCTTTGATAAAAGGGCCTGCATCGAGTAATAATTGACCATCCAATTTAAAAAAACGATTGTAACCAATGCCAAGCAAAGGGGCTCCTTGCTGACATAATTGGAAAGCCCTGTTTAATTTATCGTAACAAAAATCCTGTTCAGCATCGCCAATAATAACCGCATTAGGATTGCTTTGGACGAGATCGGAAAATTCACTTTTAATGTTTGGATGGATCAGGCAATAGGGATGAAGTTTTTTTTCTTTTAGCCAGGCGTGTGCTGCAATTGGCGCAGTAAACAGCTCCTGCTCTGATACAGAAAAGCCTAATTTATTTAGATCTATTAATATCTGGGCGCGTGTATTACGTGCCGTATTAGTGACAAAACGTAACTGTAATTGGTTTTCTCTGGCTTTAGCGATAGCTGCAACGGCACCGGGAATGATTTGCTTGCCGATATATAATACGCCGCTTAAATCGATAAAAAGTGCTTTTAACATAATATAGACTCCTCTTTAAACGCCTTCTACACAATGGAATGCCCTTTAACCTGTAAAATTCATTGCAGCTGCTTTTACTCTGACGACTAGCCAATTTATTTTAACGCCAAATAATTACTTTATTTTTCACATCTTGACTAATCACAATGAGATCTCTTTTAAGTTACTTATTACCGAGAGTATAGCAACGGTTAGTTAAGCTAATAGCAAGTGTGGCTACGAATGAATTTAAGCGATGATTTATGGGCTTTTTTTTTTGGAAAATTTAATTGCTTTAGTGGTGTATTGAAAAGAGGAAATCGGTTTTTTATAAAAAGGAATTAAAAGTTTTTTTTTATAACAAAAAAGACTAAAAAAACCGTTTTTTTTCTTTACAAAAAACGGCAATAACAGCGATGATTCCATAATCAGAAACTGGCATATGATTGCAATGTCAGCCGATGTAGATCTAGTTGTTAATTAGTTTTTTTGGAGTAGTGAAATGGGAAACAGTAGTAATAGTTCTCAGCAATTTGATGATGAAGATCAAGATACAGAAGAGTGGCAATATGAAGATGATTGGGAAGAGGATACTATCCATGCTCGTAAAGAGCACCAGAATCATCGTGGTAGAGGAAAAGGACAGGTTCGCCGTAATATTGAAGACTTTAAAGAGCAACAAACACTGAAGGAGTTGCTAGGAGAAGATTTTGATGGCTAATTAATGATCGAAGCAAACTGCCACGGTTTGCTTCGAACTTCCCGTCACCCTCCTGAACGTCCGAACAACCGCGCTGTAAAAAAATGCCACACCAGCTTGCTATTAATATTCGACATTTAGCGAAAAAATAATAGCAATATACAAAAACAAAATGAAAGCGCTTTCTTGTGACGCTGATCTCGGAATGTTTTAGTGTAGGCCTTTATACTTACCTTAATGACTAAGTGGTCATTATTATGTAAGCGCTTTCATCGTAACCGTTGTGGCAGCAATAGTTTTGTTAGAGTTTCATAACATTCCTTTTTACGCCCTTATTTCGCGTTATGCGGCCTCCCACGGCCGCATTTTTTTTGTTTTTCCTATACAGATCCAATCCGCTAAGGTTATATTAAAACAGTTATTGAATAAGGCCATTTTTAAAAGGATAAAATAAAATTTAGCAGCAGATAATAGATAAGCTATTGGTGATAGAGATCGCTATTTTCAGTTAAATTAAAGGTGTGAAGCGTGTTTATGGGTAATGTAACCAGTAGATAAATAATTATGGACCTTTATTTACCCGATATGCTTGGTCAGATTTAGTAAAAGTAAAAGTAAAAGTACAAGTAAAAAGGAATAAAAATGAAAAAAATAATCGCAATTGCTTTCGTCCTATTAACAAGTGCATGCGCAGACAATAAAAGTATGGTTGTTGAT
>NZ_JBLIEK010000219.1:0-3480 GCF_047632995.1 Psychromonas sp. | reverse complement strand
AAAAATAATGAAAGCTTTATTTACCAAAACAAACTGGCATATCAGGTATTTAACGAAAAGGGGAAATTACTGATAAAATCAAGCAGTGCTTCAGATGCTGCATTTGCTAATAAAAAACAGGGTTACAGTAATTTACAAATTAACGATCAGATGTGGCGCGTCTATACGCTTCATGATCAAGATTTGGGTTTTTGGTTATATGTTGCAGAAAGCGAGTCAATTAGAGATGAGTTATCGACGGAGGTAGTGCTACATATTGTGCTGCCAGCTCTACTTATCTTTCCTCTTTTTCTGGTGCTGTTAGTCGTTATTATCCGAGCGGGTTTAGCGCCGCTTGAGCAGTTGGTCAAAGATATTAACCGACGTGAAGCATACAGTCTGAAAACCATTGATCTTAAGGTGATCCCGCAGGAATTAAGTCCGGTATTAAATGCGATTAATGCGTTAATTACGCGTTTAGATGATGCCTTAACACGAGAGCAACGTTTAACGGCTGATACCGCCCATGAACTACGCACCCCCTTATCTGTGGTTTTGATTCATGCACAAAATGCACTGAACAGCAGTAATGACGAGGATCGTGATATTGCGCTGCGTGAGCTTGATAAGGGAGTCAAACGTGTTGCACGACTGCTTGAACAGCTTCTTACTTTATCGAAAATAACCCCTGAGACGATCCCCAAAACAGAGATTAAATTCCATCAGCTTTGTCAAAATATAGTGGCTGAAATGGCGGTTAAAATAATTAATAAAGAGCAGGAGCTAGCGCTCTGTTGCGATAGCAAAGATCAGGATGTTAGTTTTCTTGGCAGTGAATTTTTACTGGAAATATTAATTCGTAATCTATTGGATAATGCCAGCCAACATACCCCGGAAAAGGGAGTGATTAATTTAACCATCAAAAAAAACCATCAGCAGATGCTATTTATGGTCGAAGATTCGGGGAAGGGTATTTCCCCCGCATTATATTCACGTTTAACCGAACGTTTTTATCGGCAGTATCAACAGCAAGGTAAGGGCGCCGGGTTAGGGTTGACCTTAGTCCATAATATTGTTGAATTTCATCAGGGGGAATTAAGCTTTGAAAAATCCTCGCTGGGCGGCTTAAAGGTTATAGTGACCATACCTTGCCGTTAAACTGGGCCACTAATTTTTTACAGATGGTTACATTTTATCAATCACATTCTGTATGGTGCTAATGCCAAACATCACTTTTTTAATAAATGATTCCGAGCTGGCAACCAAATTGAAATTGGGATGTTGGGACCAAATTTTCTGTAGCCGTTGATCCAGAATAATGGCGGTTTGCTCAGATTCATTTCTGATGGGATTATTGCTTTTTATCTCTTGACCAGATTTAGCCGCTGTTTCAAAGAATATCACGGCATCATAGCGTTCCAGTTCTTCACTTAGGGAACTGTTCATGATTTTAAAGAATTCTTCTTCTGAGCCCGGCCAGTAGGCAAGCCCATCCAAGCAGCCGCGATCGCAGATAATAAGCGAGTCAGGGTGCATTTTTCGCTGCACATCTTCTAAGTTCCGCTGTAAATTAAAGATTGCGATCTGCTGCGCACAAATAACCTTATTGTCTAGCGAACGCTCAATACCACTACTAAAAATCATAGTCGCCGCTTCTGGTACTGAGGATATTTTATCCTTCAATTCGCGGCGAAACAGATCCAGAGCCGTTGTCTTGCCGCCTCCAGGACCACCTGTTACCACAATACGTCTTTTTATATTTAAATTATTCATGTAAACCTCAAACTTAAACTGTTCACATTAAAGACTCGCAGCCGTTAACAGCGATTCGTTTATCGATTAATTAAATTTAAATAAATCAATATGATAATTAAATAATAGTCGTTATTTAGGAGAAAGGGATCGCACTATGCTTGCTAAATATTAACTGTGTCACATAGATAAGGGTTGGTATTGAAAGGAGATAAGCGGGAGTAATCAAGCCCCTTAACGGGGCCTGATTTATTACAGTTTAGAGCGTTAATTCGACAGTAAGCTCTTTTTTGAATTTAGGGAGTGTAATGGTCAGTATCTCACCTTGCTGAACAAATTGTAGTGAGCCCAAGCTTGATGTTACCGCTTTTACTTTGCTGTTTGCGGGCAATACCCACTCTAAGGTGTTGATCGCTAACTTATCTCCCTTGATGCGTGAAAACAGAAGTTGTTTTTGTTTACTTTGCAGATGGATTTGTTGGTAATCCCCTTGTAGATAAGCGCTGCTAGAGCCGTCATCATCATACCAATCAAACTGTTGTGTTCCGAAACCAAATACTTTTAAACGGTTCGCTTTGCTTTCGGTCGAAGGAATCAATGCACCTTGCGCCACATATAACGGCAGGGTGAAAAGTTCATTAATATAAAGATCTTGTTTTACCCATTGCCCTTTTGAAGTCACACTTTTGCCTGTGCGGAAATCAAACCAACTGCCCTTAGGCAGATAGGTACTGGCAATTTTTTGTCCCTGCGCAGCAGCAGATGAGCCTAATAAGAATGGCCCAATCATCTTCATCTCGCCTAGGTTTTTAGCCTGATCATCATTAGGGTAATAATATTCCAGGGAGGGGAAAACCGGCTCTGCATCGAAAGTAGCGCGGAAGGCCAGCGAATAGTAATAAGGCAATAATTGATAGCGTAAGTTAATATTAGCGCGATTACTGTCTATATCGCCTATCCTATCCGGGGCTGTTTCTTTACAATTACAAAGATTTTCTGTGTGCGCGCGTACCGGCACTTCATATAAACTTGAGTAAGCAAACCATTGCGTAAACAATTCATTGATCGCTTGTTCGTCAGTTTGCAGCTTGTCTGAATTTTGTAGCGCCGCGCGATGGAAGCCGCCCACATCAGAGCTGTAATAGTCCAGACCAGACCACATCATGTGCGTTTGTTGCGGCATTTGTGATGCGAGAGACGCAAAATCACTGCCAGTATCACCCGACCACATAACGGCGCCTAACGCCTGCATCCCCATACCGCCTGAGCGTGACATCATAAAGGGGCGTTTTTCCGGATTATTACGTAAATAACCGTCGTAGATGCTTTGCAGCCACTCAGTATTAAAGGAGTTATGGACCATTACATGATCCAGTCCATCACTGTATTTGAATTGGGTGTTATGCATTTCCGGCTCACCAAGATCCGTCCAGTGTCCGGCTATACCCGCATTGATCAGCGCTTGACGTCGATAGTCATGCCAGAAATCCCGGCCTGCTTTATTAGTCCAGTCGAACATGCCGCCATGTCCCCACCAGGCACTGTATTGTGTTGTATCAAGGGTGTTTCCCTGATTGTCGTGAGCCATAAAACCTTTTTTATCCAGTACCTTATATTCTTCTAACCCTTTACTGATATAAGACTCTTCGATCACCATCATGGCGATGTTTTTTTCTTTGTATGCCGCTATTTTATCAACTGGTTTAGGGAAGTTTTTAAGATCCCAAGTCAGACTGCCCATTTTACTGT
>NZ_JBLIEK010000218.1:0-3559 GCF_047632995.1 Psychromonas sp. | reverse complement strand
TAGTCTGCTGTGGGAAATTTTTCACAAACCAAGTCGGTGCATTGATAATATTACCATTACGGGTAATAAGTTTAGAGCCATCCCAACGGCCGCGAATGCCATCCAGTTTTTCGCTGATCCAGTAGTCCTGTATCACTATGTCACTGTGGTACAAACGGGCTAATTGTTGAGGGGCAGACATTTTGGTCGTTATAGCGAGGTTTAACTCGCTGGCATCACAAAATGTAAAAGCCCTAGTTAGTAACACGATAATTAACAAACTGGAGGGAGATATAAGTGGGATCATATTCGGAGCATTCCATGCCGTTGAGTACCTCTAAGCATAGTGCAAAAATGTTCGGCCGTTGAAATTTTTGACGTCAATCAAGGAATCTTTATTCATCGGTTTTCTGATAATTGTTAACAGTTTACTCATATACCATTTAATACTTTTTAGTGATACATCTAAGTAATTAGATTGGCTTATACTTTGTAGGCTGACATTCACTTTAGTTTTCAGTAAAGAAAGTAAAAATAAAATTAAGCCCATATTTTTTTAACGTAGTCTGCTTGGATTTTGAATTGAAAGTGAAATTTATTCAGCAAATGTAACAACCTGCAAAGATTTTTTAGCCTCAGAGGGTCTCGTACGGTAACACTGGTCGAACCGCAATCAAGCTCCTGATTATTTCTAAAATGCTAGGTGAATGTGGGAGACGTTGTTCTATGCTAAGTGACTTTTAAAAAATATTTTCAAAGTAAATTTAATTTATTAAAACATGCTAACGAGCTTATTTTATTTAGTCATATCAATGCCGATAACAAGTATGCTAGGTTAAGTGAAAGGGACTTTTTAATAGCTCACGTGCTACCAAGAATGCCTATTCATAAATCTCATAATGATTAAGTGAGATGCACCAGTATTGACGCTGAGAGTAAATTTATGCAACCAGACTCTATCGACGCAGTGGTAAACGGTATTGCAGATGTAAAAGTAATAGATGATTGTGAAAGTGTAAATTATAAACTAAATAAATTATTATCAATTGTCCGCAAGCATCTCGACATGGAAGTAGCATTTATATCTAAGTTTGTTAAAAACAACCGTGTTTTTGAAGTTGTTAATAGTAAAAGTGATATGTTGCCAATAAATGTAAATGATTCCGATCCAATAGAAGAAACTTATTGTGCAAAGATAGTTAATAATGTTATCCCAAACATTATTCATAATACTAAAGAGCATGCGTTAACCAGTAAACTTTCCATTACTGATAAATTATCAATAGGTTCTTATATTGGTGTGCCAATCAAATTATCATCAGGTAAAATTTATGGTACTTTTTGCTGTTACAAACTTTCACCAGATGACACGCTAAATAAACGTGATCTGTCATTTTTAAGTGCCATTGCTGATATTGCAACTGAGCTAATTGAAAAAAATGTCGAAACAGAATCGAATCATAATGAAATTACGGAAAAAATTGTTTCGGTTTTAGAACAGGACAAAATTGATATCCACTACCAACCCATCTTCAACCTTAAAAGTAATAAAATTACAGGCTTTGAGTCGCTTTCCAGATTTGATACAACACCTTACAGATCACCCAATATTTGGTTTGGAGAAGCATCTAAAGTTCACTTGGGTGAAGAACTTGAAATGATAGCCATTAAAAGAGCAATTGAAGGTATTGGAAAATTTAAAACAGATATTTATATTGCTATCAATACGTCTCCGGAATACGTGTTAAGTGGTGCTATAGCACGTGTATTAGAGGGAGTGGATTTGACGCGTATTGTTTTAGAAGTAACCGAATATACACCTATCCTTAACTATTCAGACTTTCGAGAAGCACTGGAACCACTGCGAAAACGTGGCATGAGACTTGCCATTGACGATGCGGGCTCTGGGTACTCTAGTTTTCAACACGTTTTGGAGCTTGAGGCTGACATAATTAAACTAGACATCTCATTGACTCAAAATATTAACTCTAATAATAGAAAATATTTATTTGCAAAAGCACTGTGTGCATTCTCCAAAGCGATAAATTGTCGTATTATAGCGGAAGGTGTAGAGACAATTGGAGAGTTGAATTGTCTTCGAGAATTAGGGGTTGATAACGTGCAAGGATACTTGCTTGGCCACCCAATGCCGATTAAAGAAGCTGTGTCATATGTCAAAATTTTTTAGTATCAAGATTACATGAACGACCGGTAACTCTCAGGGGCAGATACTGCCCTCGGAATAAAGCCTAAATCTGGTTAATGTTGATAATTAACATCAACGGTTCTTCAAATTTTGATATACCGAAAGTACGTATCATTGATATCAAAAGTAACGTCAGTAGAACCAAACGTTTAAATGCTTATCCTGATAAAAAACCATGGTTGTTTTCTTTGATTACCACTACTTATTTACATAATAAGTTAGTATTGGTTTGATGGATTCTGTAGCATTTTTATTTAAATTTACATCTTAACGATTGCTTTAATTGCCCTACATGGCCTTTAATTTAGCTACGCATGTCACGAGAAATTGTCCCTATCAAATGCCGAAGACTAGGTATGAAAAAGTTTTTTTATCATCATTTTCTTTTAAGCAAATACATAGCTTTGGCGTTTATTGTCAACAGTAACTTGTTGACTAGTTTTAAATCTTTGGTAAACGCCAAATCATAAATTCCCGTTACTTTTAAATAGAAATAGAAATAGAAATAGGAATAGGTAAATTTTCATAATGACTTTATCCATTGCGAAAATGTTATTAAAACTGATGACCTTGAACAAATGATTTATTTGGACTTAATATCACTGGTGGCAAGATTATTGTTTTTTAATATAGTAATGTCCATCAGAAATAGTGAGGTAACAACACCTTCAGTGCTATGTTTGTCATGTAAACTAAGCACATGTTTTTAATCGTTTTAAACATTGATGTGCTGGGAGTTATATTGTCTAAATCACATAAATTTTTTGAAATGAGTAGTTATGGTATTTATGAAAATTGGGATGAAAAGAGTAAAAGTCTTCCAAAAATTAAAACGTTTACTACGAACATTCCTACCCAATTAGAAATTGAATTTGGTTTTATCCTTAAGGCTAAAAAATCTAAAGGAAAACGCTTAAATTGGGTAATTTTTCATCCTGACGTACCTGATAATGATGGACATGCCATGGCACCATTTGAAGGCGTGGTATATGTCAGAAATAATGATTGGGAATTTTATTTGGGTGACACAGTATGGGCACCTATTCACGATAAGGTCGGAGATTGGCGGATGGTAATAGAGTGTGACGGAAAGATCATTGCACAGAAAACCTTTAGTTTATTAGTTGAGCACGGGGATGCTGAACTCCAATTTTGGAAAAAAAGAGGTTATTGAACTCTACTCCATCATTAAGTGATAAATACAGGCCCTTAAATCTTTCAAACGGTCTGTTAGTCTGAATGTTATCCAACTCAGATCAAGTTGTTTCTTTGATAAATAAAGTGGATTTAAACGTATTATTAAGACTTGAGTTGGTCGTTACTCGTTTAGTGGGCGTAACAATGAATCAATGTAGATTATTAACAAAGCTAGAA
>NZ_JBLIEK010000217.1:0-3629 GCF_047632995.1 Psychromonas sp. | reverse complement strand
AGAAGTTTACCAGGGCGCCTGGAGAAATATTTCTGTGTAGCTAAATAACTATAGGAACCTTTATCACCTAAAAAAGCGACACGATTGAGTGGCAAGCTACTGCCAGGATTAGCTCTTGCAGCTAATAATGCTTGTTGATTCAGCACTGAATCTTCAATAATTACATGAAACAATTGTGTGACGTAATGTGCGTCGAGTCCGTGTTTTTTACCTTCTTTTATCAATCTAAGAAGTAATTGCTCCTCGCGTTTTTGATCTCGCACAGGAATTTGGTTTTTGATTTTTGTTTCAGCGACTTGATTAGTAAATTGTTGTCTTTTGGCTAAAAAAGACAACAGGTGCGTGTCAAGCTCAGTGATTTTGACTCTAAGTTCTTCTAATTCTAATGATGACATGATGTCCACTTGTTGTTCCGAAAAAACTCCCATCGGGGAGATTTTAGAATTATATTATGGGTAGATCTTATATTAAATCGAATAATGATAAAGGTTAAGATGTTTTAGAATTTATAAAGACACTACTTATATGTCAATGATTTAATTAAACATAATTTTCTAGTTTTTATAAATAATGAATAACGTTAGGTTCTAGGATTATTTTCCGAGTAACGAGGCTAACATTGCGCGAACTTCATTAACTTCAAAGGGTTTATCACACAGAGCATTAACGCCTGTTTGGTGGATATTTGCCATATGCAGACTAGAGCTTGATTCACTGGTTACCATGATAATGGGTATATGTGCTGTTTCAGAATTAAAACGAATAAATTCAGATAGCTCCCTACCGTCCATTTCAGGCATATTATAATCAGTGACGACTAGATCAAATAAGTTATCTTTTAAAATAGTGAGTGCTTGTGCACCGTTTTCGGACTCTATAATTTTTTGTAGCCCCAAACTATTTAATACCCTGCGAATATGATTTCGCGAAAGTTTACTATCATCAACCAATAAAACTCTTACATCATGAACGTCAAATAGCTCTAAATCTAATTCATCCGAATTAATCAAATCAAGTGAGGCTTTTAAAGCTTTTGCTAAGTTTTCTGGTGTAAAAGGTTTGGGTAAAATAGCAGCCACACCAGCTTGTTTAAACTCTTCCAGTTTCTCTAAACGATTTTCACTAGAGACTAACATAAATGGTGTAGAGGCAAGGAAGTCATCATTCTTAATTTGTTTTATGATGTCGAGTCCCGTTCCATCTTCAAAATACATGGCGCTAACAACCAAATCTGCACCGTGCTTATTTATTGCTTGTATTGCTTGTTCAACACTGCTGACAGGTTCTACTTGATGGATATTCGCAGCGGCTAACTGTTTTATGATAATTTTTCTTTGTGTATCAGATGGTTCGGCTAATATAATACCAACTTCTGATAAGGCGAGACGATGCATCAATACTCCTAATTTTGATTGCGGATGGTTATTAACCCCCGGCTAGTTTCACATTATGGCCTAGTTGCTCAAGGGTTGCTTTGATTTTATTGCGGTTGTCACCTTGAATTTCAATAATACCGTTTTTCAACGCACCACCTGTACCACACATTTTTTTCAGTTGACTACATAATTCTTTTAACTCTTTTTCGGGAAAGTCTACCCCCGTTACTGTTGTCATACCTTTACCTTTACGGCCCTTGGTTTCAAGACGTAAACGAACAATACCATCTGTTTTTGTCGATGTTCTAGTCGGTTCTTTATTTTGAATGCGGCCAGTTTGAGTACTGTATACCAATCTATTTTCACTCATATATATCTTGTACCCTATTGATGCTTAATGGATAAAAATACATTCTAATAAAAAAAAGTGATTCTTTGTAGGCAAAGCTATAAAAATATTATTTAATAACATTAACTTAGAAAACTGACTTATAAAAGTAATCGCTAAAATTTTGCTTGTCAAACAGGGGTAATACATGAGTTTAGATAGAAAATTTTCTGATGATGGTAAAGAATTAACCATACATCTAGGACAAAAATTTGATTTTGAAAAAGTGCGAGATTTTCGCCTTGCTTATTCAGAGGGTATTGAAGAAGTAAATAGTATTATTATAAACTTACAAAAAACAGAGTACATGGACAGCTCTGCTTTAGGCATGTTGTTAAATATGCAAAAAAGTTTAAGTTCTACAGTGACCACATTCAAAATAAGTCATTGTCAGTCGCAAGTGATAAAAATTCTCAAAATTGCTCGTTTTGACAAAAAATTCGTAATCGAATAGTTTGCCTTAACTTATCATGCGTATTTTAGTCGTTGACGACGACGCAATAAATCGTTTTTTACTCATAAATATGCTTGAGCAACAGGGGTATTTGGATACCTTTGAAGCCGAAGACGGATTAGTTGCAGTAGAACTAGCACAGCGCTTAAAACCTGATCTTGTATTGCTTGATGTTGTGATGCCAAAAATGGACGGTCACCAAGTTGCTACAATACTCAAAAAGTTAACTGGCGATATTTATTTACCTATTATTTTTATCACAGCAGTTGACGATGAAGAGTCACTAGCAAGATGTTTGGAGGCAGGAGGCGATGATTTTGTTTCAAAACCCGTTAATAAAGTTATTTTGACTGCAAAAATCCGTGTCCATGCCCGTACTCGATTATTAAGTAAAAAAGCTGCTGAACAAAATAAACAGCTTTATTTTTATCAAAACTCTACAGAACGCGAGCATAAGATAGTTGAACATATTTTTGCCAATGCACTGTCTGTGGATAAATCATTTACTCAATATCTGGATTATTGCTTAAATCCTGCCAGTAATTTTAATGGTGATTTGTTTTTAGCCAGCGCAAGTCCAACAGGGGGCATGTATTTTTTAATCGGTGACTTTACAGGTCATGGTTTAGCCTCTGCCATCGGCGCATTACCTGTCTCACAGGCTTTTCAAACGATGTCGAGAAAAGGTCTTTCTTTAATGGAGATGGCTGAAACCATTAACCAAACCTTATTGATGTTACTTCCAGATGATATGTTTTTTGCTGCGGCAATTGTTGAAATTAATAATACTGGAAAACAGATAGATGTTTGGAATGGTGGGATGCCTAACCTATTATTACAAGACGCTAGTGGTAAAATAATGAAACGGCTTGTATCTCGGCATATGTCTCTTGGAATATTGGAGGCTAATGAATTTGAGTCTGATACTGAACGTTATGAAATGAAATTTGGTGACAGATTAGTGGCTTTTAGTGATGGTATAGTTGAACTTGAAAATCAAAATAAAGACATGCTAGGAGATGATGGCATTGAAAATTGGCTAAGCGGTCAGCCTGATATCAGTGTCCAAGAAATAATTGGCAAAGCCACAGAATATTTAGGCTCAATAAAGCGTAAAGACGATATTACTATTGTGATATTCACCAGTCAGCCATTCGAACCTATGGTTCATAAATATATGGCATCTAAAATTCCAATTAAAATTATTATTGAATTGGATGCTGAACATATCAAATTAGCAGATCCTGTTGTGGATTTGGTTAATGTTATGACCAACCAATTAGGCTTACATAGTATTCATTCTGATCTGTTTACGGTATTAAGTGAGCTATACAATAACGCACTAGAACATGGTGTTTTAGAACTAGATTCAGCCTTAAAACAATCAGAAGATGGTTTTTTTGCGTATTAT
>NZ_JBLIEK010000216.1:0-3678 GCF_047632995.1 Psychromonas sp. | reverse complement strand
GCTGCGGCCGACTCTAGCTGCATTGCGGCTTGCGCTTCAAAGCTGTTGTTATGGGTTAAACCAAGCAATGCGCCAGCGGCATCAAATAATCGCCCTGCACTGCTTGTCTGCGGACAATTAACCCCTTTTTCGAGCATTTGTATGACGGCACTGAAGCCTTTCTCACGACCAAAACGGGTTTGCGCCAGTTCAGCCATCCCGTGTTCTATTAAAAATGCGCTGGCTATACGCCAAGGTTGCTTTGCTGCACTGTCTCCCCCTGGCATGGTCAGAGGTTGAAAATGGCCTAAGCGTTGGCAGTGTTGTCCCTCTATTTTTAAGCATTCACCGCCCCATGCTTTGCCATCATTACCTAGCCCAACACCGTCTAATGCTAATGCTAAATAAGGGCCTGTTAATTGATGTTCACAAGCAATAGCCGCCGCGTGGGCATGATGATGCTGCACTTTAATAAGCGGAATTTTATGGTCACTGGCAAATTGTTCCGCAAACTCTGTACTGTAAAAATCGGGGTGCAGATCAGAGGCCACCTGCTCCGGCTCTATCTGATAAATAGCCATCATGTGGGCCACTGTTTCTTGTAGAGAACGGCAGTTATCCGGACTGTCTAAATTGCCTATATATTGCGATAAATAGGCTTTTTTCCCTTTACTTAAGCAGATGCTGTTTTTGAAAAAACCGCCCACAGCAAGTGTTGCTTTGCCTGCAAATGCCAGATTAATCGCTTTCGGCGCCATGCCGCGGCCGCGGCGAATAACAATAGTCTGCTCGCCATTGCAGTTAACAATCGAGTCATCAAGGCGTTTATCAATATCTCTATTATGGGTGAGTACAAAATCAGCTAAACAGGCTAGTTGTTTTTTTTCGTGGCTTTGGTAGATAAGCGGTTGACCGCGCAGGTTGGCGCTGGTCATAACCACTATTAATGGATCTGGATTATCGCCGTTTTTATCGCCTGAAAACAGAAGGTGATGTAATGGCGTGTAGGGCAGCATAACCCCGAGAGTGTCAATATTTGGGGCCAAATGTTCAAACTGATGACTTTTAAACTGAGGGTTTTCAAATTGATGGCTTTCAAAGTGATGATGGCGCTTTTTGACGATAACAATCGGCGCGCTGATGCTACTTAACTGTTTTTTAGCAAGCGGGGTGAGCTCAACAATATGATCAAGTGCTGCTAGGCTCGCCGCCATTAAAGCCAGCGGTTTTGTTTTACGCTGTTTTGTTATGCGCAGCCGTTTTACTGCTGCGCTATTGCGTGCATCGCAAACGAGGTGGTAACCGCCTAACCCTTTAATGGCAACTATCTTCCCCTGTTTAAGCAGGGTAACCGTTTTAGTGAGTAGATCATTGCAGAGTATCTCTTCAAGTTCATTGTTATAAAGGCTCAAAGTCGGGCCACAATCATTACAGGCGTTGGGCTGTGCATGAAAGCGGCGGTTAAGCGGCGAGTCATATTCTTGCTGGCAACGGTTGCATAATTTAAAACGGCTCATCGTCGTGTCAGGGCGATCATAGGGCAGTTTTTTTATAATGCTAAAGCGCGGACCGCAATGAGTGCAATTGATAAAAGGGTAACGATAGCGACGGTTATTGGGATCAAATAATTCGCTTAGGCAGGCATCGCAGGTTTTTGCATCTGCAGATATTTGCGTATTGATGGCATTTTTGCGGCTGCTGATTATTGAAAAACCGGAGGCGCTGCATAGCTCATCATTTTTATTGGTAATAATCTCCTCTATTTCGGCAAGGGGGGGCAACCGCTGCGCGAGCAGATCTAGAAATTGGTTGAGCTGCTCTGGCGTGGCCACAAGTTTAATTTGTACGCCCCCGCCATCATTATAAACAGAGCCTGACAAGCCAAGCTCGCTGGCTATGCTATAAACATGTGGCCTGAAACCGACCCCCTGCACTTGGCCGCTAACGCAAATGTCATAACTGCTTACCATAGTGACCGATATCCGCGAATTTGATTATTTGATAACGTCCAGGCTGCTTTCATTCTTTATCCCCCTCACTAAATAAAGCTTGCGGTAAAATCTTGTTGATAGTGGCAATTTTATTGTTAAGGGGGATCAGCCTCTCTTTGAGTAGGTGCACTCTGCGCTGCTCCAGCCACTGATACCAAGCCTGCATCCCTTCGCCGGTAGTTGCCGAACAGGTTATTATTTTAATATTTGGGTTTATTTTTTGCGCATTTTTTATGCACAGTTGCAGATCGAAATCTAAATAAGGGAGTAAATCGACCTTGTTAAGCAGCAACAGGTTAGCGGCATGGAACATATCCGGGTATTTTAGCGGTTTATCTTCACCCTCTGTGACGGACAATATAACGACTTTATCCGCCTCTCCTAAATCAAAGATCGCCGGACAGACTAAGTTGCCGACATTTTCAATAAATAGGAGACCTTGCTCGGCAAAGGTCAAATTTTGCAGTGCATGATTGACCATCAGGGCATCTAAATGACAGCCTTTTCCGGTATTTACCTGCACCGCCTTCACCCCCGTTTTGCGAATACGCAGAGCGTCATTCGCCGTCGCCTGATCACCGACAATGACGGCTAAACTTACCCTGTTTTTAAGCGCATTGAGGCTGGTGGTCAGAAGGGTAGTTTTACCCGAGCCGGGGCTGGAAAGAATATTAAGTGCGAGAATATTTTGCTGTGCAAATTGATCGCGGTTTTTTTGTGCATAAAGGTCGTTTTTTAATAATAGACTCTGCTCAATTTGAACCGTACGTTTTTGGGTTAACTCTGGCGCATGACTGTGGGGCTCGAGAGCAGGGCTATGACTGTGAGATAGCTCACTGACTGGCGCGCCGTCAACCCGTGTTTCACCATCATCACAACCGCAACTTGTACACATAATTTATTCACCTGTTTGATTGCTATCCTAGATTCAGCTTAGGATCAGTTGCGCGTAATTGCTCAGATCTATCTCTCGTTTCATGCGCTTATTTAAAGGTTGGGCTTTCATAATAAGAGCGTATAAATTTTCACATTAGAGTGCATCAGTTGTGGTGAGTGCAGAAACGATTGTTTTTCCATAACAAGCAAGCTGATTTATATGCGTTCTTGTTATTGCGTAAAGAGACGCTTCTCGTAGCTGCCAATTGATTTGTGCAGAGTTGCGCTGAAGCTCGCATTTCCAAGTGGTTCGGGTATAATACGCGCTGTTTTATTCCCCTATTATTGCTGAGAGTCATTATGTTAAGTTACTTTATCCCTACCGCTAAAGGTTTAGCCCCACTGCTTGAAGTTGAGCTGAAAGAAATGGGTATTGAAAACACCAAACAGTTGAACGGCGGTGTGGCTTTTGATGGCACATTAGAGCAGGGGTATAAAGTCTGTTTATGGTCGCGTTTTGCCTCGCGTGTATTATTAAAATTAAGTGAATTCAAAGTATTAGATTCACTGGATCTCTATTTAGGTTGCAGCAATATCCCTTGGGAAGAACATTTTGATGTTACCAGTACTTTCTCAATTGATTTTTCCGGTAGCAATGATGAAATCCGTAATACGCAGTTTGGCGCATTAAAAATTAAAGATGCGATTGTAGATAGATTCCGTAAAAAATTCGATGAACGTCCAAATGTAGAAAAACGCGATGCCGACATCCGTTTTAACGGCCGTTTATGGAAAGATAAAGTAACTATCTTTTTAGACTTGTCAGGCTCAC
>NZ_JBLIEK010000215.1:0-3730 GCF_047632995.1 Psychromonas sp. | reverse complement strand
CATTATTTTGGAAGCTTTCATCCCAAGCCAATGCTTCAACCGTTGAACATGCCACTGATTTTCCGTGAGGTACACATTCTGCTGCACTATCAAGCGGGAAGTGCTCTGCAAAGATACTACGGTAGAAATAAGCTTCTTTGGTATCGGGTGTATTGATTGGAAATTTAAACGCCGCAGCCGCCAGTTGTTGATCTGTTACCTGTGTTTCAATATGCGCTTTTAATGTATCTATCCAGCTATAACCCACACCATCAGAGAACTGTTCTTTTTGACGCCATAACACTTCACTTAACAGCTGACCTTCGAACGCTTCACGGAGAATATTCTTCTCGATACGGCCGTCTTTGATCATTTTAAGCTCTGGGTTAGTACGCATAGCAACATCCATAAACTCTTTGTCTAAGAATGGTACGCGTGCTTCAATTCCCCAAGCAGCCATTGATTTATTAGCACGTAAACAGTCAAACATATGCAGTTTGCTGATTTTACGGTTTAACTCTTCATGTAACTCTTTTGGATTTGGCGCTTTATGGAAGTATAAGTAACCGGCAAATATTTCATCGGCACCTTCACCTGAAAGTACCATTTTTATACCCATCGCTTTAATCTTACGTGCCATTAGGTACATCGGCGTCGAAGCGCGGATGGTGGTTACATCGTAAGTTTCAATATGGTAAATAACTTCACGCAGTGCATCAATACCATTTTGTACGGTAAAGATAATAGGGTGGTGAATAGTGCCTAACTCTTTGGCTACTTTTTCAGCGGCGGCTAGATCGGGAGAGCCTTCAAGTCCGACAGAAAAAGAGTGCAGTTGTGGCCACCATGCGCCGCTTTCATCATTGTCTTCAATACGCTGTTTAGCAAATTTTTGCGTGATAGCCGAGATAACAGATGAATCCAAGCCACCAGATAGTAATACACCGTACGGCACATCACACATCAATTGGCGTTTAACGGACGCTTCAAGTGCTTGCCCTATTTCAGCTGCACTGCCGCCGTTATCTTTTACTGCATCATATTGCATCCAGTCACGCGTGTAATATTTAGTGATCACACCGATATCACTGTCTAAAAATGATCCTGTTGGGAATTCCTGAACTTTTGTACAAATGGGAGTTAATGCCTTCATTTCAGAGGCGACGTAAAAGTTACCATGTTCATCCCAGCCCATGTAAAGCGGAATAATCCCCATATGGTCACGGCCAATCAGGTATTTATCTTTTTCGGCATCATATAAACAAAAAGCGAAGATACCGTTAAGGTCATCTAAGAATGTATTACCTTTTTCTTCGTATAACCCGAGAATGATTTCGCAGTCAGATTTTGTTTTGAACTGGTATCCGCAAGTCAATTCAGCCGCTAATTCTTTATGGTTATAGATTTCACCATTTACCGCAAGAATATGTGTATTATTTTGATTATATAGTGGCTGTGCGCCTGTATTTACGTCGACAATTGACAGACGTTCGTGGACAAGGATTGCTTTATCAGAAGAGTAAACACCAGACCAATCAGGACCACGGTGACGAAGCAGCTTAGACATTTCAATTGCTTGTTGGCGCAATGCGATAGGATCGCTTTTAATGTCGAGCACACCAAAAATAGAACACATAACGTTACCTTTTATTTGAATACCAATACTGTGAGTATTTTGTATCTTTTAATATTTAATAATATTTTTCCGTTTGCTTAACCTCAGCAAAAAGAGGACGATTTTTTTAGACAAATTTAATTGTATTATTTTTGCAGAATATAGAAGAAAAGTCACACTAAATCCGTATAAATAGCTCACAAACAGAGGGATTAGCTGATTTTATGCTTATAACTCTTGTTTATGAGAACTTTTTGCTAAAACGAGGTTCACCTCGGCACATACATGGCGGGCAAAACCGGCCCCCGCTTCCACATACATATTGTAAACAGGCGTAACACCCAGTTCATTTAACTCACTTTCATCTTCTTTATAGTGTGCAAGTGCCGCCACTTTAAAGCTGCAAAATGTGATCTTACTTAGTTGCTCCGCCGCATAACGATTACCATTATGATCCGGCATCGCCAGCAAAATCAGTTTTATATTATCGGTGAGTTGCAGTTTATTCCAAAAATCAGAGTCGAGTGCATCGCCAGTAATCACTCGTCGACCTAATTCGCGGTGTTTGATAGTCGTTTGCTGATCATAATCGAGACCCATCACCTTTTCACCATAACTCTGTTTTAAAACATCATAAGCGCCAGTGCCAATGCGGCCCATTCCCATTACCAATATTTGTGCATCGCCAACGCGAACAGGGCGATCATCTTTATGCAGACGCTTAGACTGAAAACGCTTTAATGATCGTGTAAAGCGGGTGTAGATAGTATCTGCATATTTATTTAATAGTGCAGCAATAATAAAACTTAAGGAAACGGCAAGTGCGGTAATAATTAACCAGTCTTGTGTTAACCAACCTTTATAGGTGGCAAGGGAAGCCACAATCAAACCAAATTCACTGTAACTTGCTAAGCTAAAGGAGGCAAAAAGCGCGGTACGGGAACGTAGTCTAAATTTAGTTAAGGTAAGGAAATAGAGTGCAATTTTGCCTAACAATAGCAGTGATAAAATAGTTGCTATCATCAGGTGATCAAGATTTGGTAATCCCCCTAAACCGATTGTTAAAAAGAAACAGATTAAAAACAGCTCTTTCATATTAAACAGTGAGTTTGCCATATCTTTGGCGCTCGGATGTCCTGCAAGCAACATACCGGCAATTAATGCACCTAAATCTGCTTTCATGCCAACAGATTCAAATAATCCAGCACCAATAACCAGTGCCAAGAAAAAACCATATAAGACCAGTAGTTCTCCATGACCGGCTCTGTCGAGCAGTTTAAACAGCAGAGGCCTGACAACAGGTAAGGCAAGTAATGAAAAGGCCCAGATAGAAGGAATTTTACCGACCGAAATGGTTAAGAAAAGTACGGCAAAAATATCCTGCATAATCAAAATACCGATTGCAAGTCGCCCATACAGAGAGTTTGTTTCACTTTTTTCTTCCAGAATTTTTACCGCAAATACAGTACTGGAAAAACTCAAAGCAAAGGAGACAAGCAGTACCGCTGGTATATCCAGGGAACTAAAAAAAGAGAGGCCAATCTGTTTTAATAGCAATAAAAGTAGCGCGTAAAAAACAATGCTACTCACAATATGGATACTTGCTCCTCCCCAAACTTCTGTTTTGAAAAGGGTGCGCAGATCTAATTTTAAGCCGATCGAGAAAAGCAGTAGAGTGACACCTAAATTAGCAAAGGTGATTAACCCTTCGGTAGATTCAAATCCAAAAAAATTAAGAGCGAAACCGGCCAATAAAAAACCGACCATAGGGGGTAAACCGGTAAAGTTAATTACCATACCAAAGGTAAATGCGGTGCCAATAAAAAGTAATAGCGTAGTATCCATGGACTCAACTTTTATAAGGGGAGGATTTTTTTAATATCTGTTTGATTTTATGGTAATAAAGCAAGTAGAACAAATTTTTTTATAGTCTTCGATGGGACTCAGTTTACGCCTGATTTTATCAGTGAAGGATCTTTTTTTTGCGCGAATTGTTTTTGCTGCATCTCTAATAAAGACTGATGCTCGGGAAGCGAATAGGTAACAAAGGTCGTTGTATCGGGCCATTCACGCGTGATTGTCAATTCAATACCATCGTCCAATAACCACTGAAAGCTTGCTTTACCCTGATCTATT
>NZ_JBLIEK010000214.1:0-3804 GCF_047632995.1 Psychromonas sp. | reverse complement strand
TTGATTTTCTTTTGACCGCGGTCACTAAACGCAGATCAATTTCAGGTAAATACTTCCTGAACTCCGTGATATAAAATTGCTTGATCAAAATAATCCCTAGCGTTAATTTCCGTATTAACCATAAATTACCTATTTAATATCTAAAAATCAGAGGTAATAATGAGGTACAGTCTTATGTCTTACAATAGCGTTTGTTCAGTATTAGAACAATTATATTGATTCATACTAGCGTCATAAAAAGCAATATTTTCACACTCTTTATAAAGCATCCTGACAGAATGCTGCGAATGCTCTCAGTCTGGCCCTTGACATTCAGTCTGCCCGAGAAGGGAAGTAGCAGCGTATTTTAGAGGGGTACGTATAACTAAGGTACGAGTGACGATATATTTTACACTAAGAGTTTCATGTAATTTAATCTATATTGTTGAAATATAATAATAAAAAATTTAACTCTTAACTCTTAACTCTTAACTCACTATTTTAATCTGGTAAAAATGTCAGCTATTTATACATTTTTGCTCATGTCGAAATCTTTGATTTTTATAACTGGTTGATAATATTAATTAAACAATTTTTGGTACAAAAAATGCACAGTTTCATTTAGCTTTATTATGCTAAAGGCGGAGTAATGAGCTTAGTGGTGCCTTTTAACTTGGTGTGTAAATAAACAAACCTATTGAGGTTGTTTCTTACCCTAAAATTACGATAAGGAATATTCCATGAAACTTATAAAATCTGCCGTTGCTGCGCTTTTATTTGGGCTGATGTTCAGTTCACAAGCCTCGGTAATTCTAATTCTTGCTGCAAACAGCCCAACATCTAACGATATTGACGTAGGGGCGATAGATACGTATCTTGACTCAACGAACGACTTGTCCGCCAGTAGTTCGGGTTGCAGCGATAACTCTAGCCCGAACAGTGAATTGTGCTGGGCGAATTGGTCTCAGAACGCGGCATACACATATTACGGAAAGACAGGTAAGGTTTCTGCGTATAAAACTAATACGACAGGCGTAATTGCATTTGAATTGTCAGAAGGACCTGGTACTTACCTCGTCAAGAACTCTACATGGTGGGGATTATTTACTAACCTAGCTAACGTAAATTGGGGGGTGATTGATACCAGTGTTAATAATTTTAATGGGTCTAATTTGGACTGGAAGGATATGGAAATTAGTCATGTATCTGAGTATGATGGTGACGGGAGTGGGGGGGGGCCGCAGGAAGTACCTGCGCCTGCTTCGCTACTTTTACTCAGCATTAGCTTATTAGGTTTGGTTGGGTTTCGACGTTTTAAAAAAAGCGTAATCAAATGGCGGTTTAGCTAGGTAAATGCCCGGCAATAAAAAGGCACCTTTAATGGTGCCTTTTTGTTTACAATCTTTCGGGTAACATTACCAATACTTATTTTTATGTGCCGATGAACCCACCTAAATATATATACGGCCTTTCTTGCCTTTATCACTGGTAATAGTATTAACCTGCACACTGCTCAGAGTTTGATTACCTGCAACATCAAATGCTCTTGTTAAATTAAGTGGAAACCAGAAGCCGCGTTGCGACTATGCCAACAGCACGATAACTCGGACATATTCGCTTGTGCTTTTAATTGACCATCAATATAGAGCACAACTTTAGTCACCGCTATATTATCAGTTGCAGGCACAGCGATGGACATTCAGGAACTCACTACGCTATATATGACGTTTGTTACTTTTTTTTACGTTATGCGCTAGGTATTTTTGTAACAGAGATATAAAAATCAGTTGCTCTTCTTCATCAAACACGGACACTATTTTTTCTTGTGTTTTAACGTGCGCTACAATGGCTTCTTCAATCAATTTTAGGCCTTTTTTAGTAAGGGCTACGTTAACGCCGCGTTTGTCGTTTTTTTTAATTTTTCTCTTAACTAAGTCTTTCTTTTCCAACTTATCTATTCTGGTCGTCATGGTGCCCGATGTAATGTCCATTTGTTCCAGTAATTCACTTGGTGAGAGTGAATGGGGCGGCCCAGCGCGAAGTAATGTTGCTAAAACATCAAAGCCAGCATCGGTTAATTTGTAGTCCTCAAAATTAGTGTAAAGTTCGCCGTTCATTTCCTTAGTGGTTTGCTGTAATCGTGAAATGAGTGCCATAGGCTTTGTGTTCAAATTGGGCATCTCTTTCGACCATTGCTGAACTTTTTTCTGAACGGGATCCATCAACATTATATCTTTTTAGACTTTACAAAATTAACATACTGATAGTTTATCTTCACGTCAAGATAAAATGCCAGTATGGATTTTCGTATACCTGCACTATAAGGCTCATTAAAAAAATCAAGCTTCTCTTTGTTCATCGCGTTCTTGCTTTTGTTTCTCTTCAAGTTTTTTAAGCTTTATGATATCTGCGCCAAGTATGCGCTCAACCGTTTTTCTTCCTAGAATAGCAACGGGAGAATATGGATACTTTCGTTTAAAAAATTTTTTAAATGCTTTTGTATTGAACATAATAATATATACCTCGCTTAATTTGAGTAATGCTCTATATGTATAATTCATTTACCTTGACATCAAGATAGTTGAATTTTATCTTGATGTCAAGATATTGTATTTATCACTTTAAATATGATTTATAAAAACAATTTCTAGGTTTTTTTGATCACCGTTATTGTAATATTTAAACATGATTTTTGAAAAATAAGTTGACGACGATCAAGGGTCTTGATCTATTACTCACTGTTGCGCATAAATCTTCATTTCAACAGCTGTTTAAATCACTGAAATGTTCGCGCATCTCAGTTTTGCTGCTGGATTTTCAGGAAATTGGCTTGACCGTTATTAAAAGGTCCATTTCATCATACGTTAAAATGATTGCATCAATATGCGCTAATTAGGATATAAGGAGATTGTCTATATGGGACAGCGTCTTAATAAGTCAGAGTTTGGTTTTTAGGATATCTTGGCGTGTATTTTGCTATATTCTTATTATATGTTCGCAAAAATTGAATAATAAATGAAAAATATCGCTAAAAAGTTAGTCCATTTCTGTACGCAAAAACCGAAAATTGTTTACGCTATATTGGTGATTTTGGCGTTGCTTTTTACTGCGCAAATGCCGCGCATAAAAATTGATACTGATCCGGAGAACATGCTTGATGCAGAGCACCCGGCACGGTTGTTTCACAACGAGGTAAAAACACGCTTTGCGATGCATGATTCGATCGTTGTGGGGGTGGTTGATACGAGCACTGAAGAGGGAGTATTTACACCAGCTTCACTGACTGACATATATGACATAACAAAGTCAATATTGTCAATCGAAGGTGTCATTTCTGCAGATCTCATGTCTATTTCAACGGTCGACAATATTACTCAGTCTGCGTCGGGTACTATTCGCTTTGAGTGGATGATGGACAAACCACCTTCTACTCTCGATGAGAGCGCAAAAATCAGAAACTACCTAGCCAGACTGCCATTACTGCAGAACACGTTGGTTTCACAGAATGGCAAAGCGGCTGCCATTTACGTACCTATTAAAGATAAAAATGAAAGCTTTAAAATTGCCGAGCAAATTAGAGCTAATATTAGCCAATTAAACGGTAGTGCTGACTGGTATATCACCGGTTTACCTGTCGCTGAAGATCAGTTTGGTGTTGAGATGTTTATTCAAATGGGGATTTCTGCGCCATTAGCAGGACTGACTATTTTTATACTGTTGTTTTTCTTCTTTAGAAATATTCCACTTATCATCGCGCCTATGGTCGTAGCAATGGCAACCGTGATGATCACGATGGGTGCGCTAATAGGCATGGGATATACCGTG
>NZ_JBLIEK010000213.1:0-3869 GCF_047632995.1 Psychromonas sp. | reverse complement strand
GGCCATGAGCTCTCGCAACAATAAACTGAGCGGCTTAGAAAAACAAAAAGCCCCTTTTTTAGCAAAAGTGATGAACCAATTAGCGATAAATGTGCAAGCGCAGAAAACTGAACTTTCAATATTAATCGATGATGCGTCAAGCGATCTTAATAACGCCGGTTTTAATACCGATGCGATTCATATTGTCGATGCTCAAACGTTGCAGGCAGTGAATTGTCATAGTAAGGAAGCGGTTATTTTAATGGCGGCTTTCTTAGGGGAAACACGTTTAATTGATAATAAAATAGTGATCTTGAATCATTCGGAAACAAAAATTCAAGTTTAACTTCTTAGCGTTGCGTCCCTGTTTAATCAATACGTCATTTACCCTTAATGTTATAAATTTGACTTTCATCAAAGCCCGCTATAACTCAGCCTATTGGAGTCGGGTTTAATTTGCACCATTAAGGATTTTACTTTATAGTCGCCCTGTTGAAAAAAACAGCGGTTCCTTACCAGAAAAAAGGTTTTTTGTATGAACAAAACAATGCTTACAGGCAAACTCCACCAAGCGAGAGTAACGCACGCCGAACTAAATTATGAAGGTTCATGCGCTATCGATCAAGACCTCCTTGAGCAGGCTGGTATTCTAGAATACGAGCAGATTGAAATTTACAATATCGAAAATGGTGCACGCTTTTCAACCTACGCTATTACCGGCGAACGTGGTTCAAAAATCATCTCGGTTAATGGCGCCGCGGCGCGTCTGGCAGCGGTAGGCGATCGCGTGATAATCTGTACCTACGGGAGTTTAAATGCAGCGGAAATTGTAAATCATAAACCAAGCTTAGTGTATTTAGATGCGCAAAATAACATTGTACGTACGAGTAAAGACGTACCAGTACAAGTTGCTTAATCGCAACCATAAAACTGCAAAAATGGAATCCGATAATAGTTAACTTTTATCGGATTTTTTTTGTTTAAAATCAGGTAATTAATGTTTCTATTAGAGAGCCAGTTAGCGCAAAAAATTGTAAATCGCACTATGGGGATCACTGACAACAATATTAATGTGATGAATCAGTCTGGTATTATTATTGGTAGTGGTGATAAAAATCGCATCTCTAAAATTCATGATGGTGCACTGCTCGCTCTGCAACGGCGTGAAACTGTGGAGGTCACAGAGGAGAGCAGTAAAGCATTAAAAGGCGTTAAATCCGGCATTAATTTAATATTGAAACAATCTGAGCAGATTATTGGTGTTATTGGTATTACCGGCGATCCCAATAAAATTCGCAATTACGCAAAACTAGTCAAAATGGCGGCAGAGATGATCGTTGAACAGGCTAATCTTACCGAACAACTTCAGTGGGATAGGCGCCATAGAGAAGAGTTTATTAGCACTTGGATAACAGGTGACATGAAAAAAAATGAACTGCTTGATTGGGGGCAGCGATTAGATATCAATATTTCATCCCCCCGTGTGGCAGCTATCATTCGCTTTAGGGATAGCAGTCACCCAATGAGTCTGCATGCTATTCGCAGAGTGGTTGAACTACTCGAATACCCTTACAGAGATAATTTAGTCGCTGTACTGTCAATGAATGAGATCGTTGTTCTCAAACCAGCCACTTTTTACCAGGGAGAGTGGAATAGTGATGAAGAGAGTAAACGCATTGACCGACTATTGATACGCTTAAAACAATATGAGATCACCGATATTGATATCGCATTAGGTCACTATTTTACTGGCGACCAACAAGTCCCCCTCTCTTTTCAAAGCGCTCAATTAACATTGCAAGCAGGCTTAAATAACAACAGTAAAAAAAATAAACATTTATATGATGAGCTACGCCTGCCCGTTTTATTATCTCCCTTACGCACATCTTGGCAAGCAGAGCAGATAGGCAAAGCTTTTGAACAGTTGCAGGCTGAAGATAAAAATGGACAATTAGTAAAAACATTAAACGCACTTTTTCAGTATCACAACTCGTTAAACGAGTGCGCAAAATATTTGTATATACACCGCAACACCCTACGCTATCGTATAAAAAAAATTCGACAAATAACTAAGCTGGATCCTGAGAAGTTAGATGGGTTATTAGAGTTGTATGTTGGTTTTCAACTGAAAAAAGGTTCTAAATAGATAGCGCTTTCCTAACATGGCTATTTAGAACCTCTTTTGTTGTGCAAACGCACAAAAAAAAGCATAAAATTCACTTGATATTTGTTCTCTTGCCTAACGATATTTAAACGTTATCAATAGATAATATTCCCCAGATCTGATGCATTCTGCATTGGAAAATAAACGGATATATTATGAGCCTAATATTTATCTTGATCGGAGTAATAGCATTTATTGTTGTTGCGACCACAAAATTTAAGCTGCACCCTTTTCTTGCCTTACTGCTATCAGCCTTTATTGCTGCTTTTGCTTACGGCTTGCCCTCCTCAGAAATTACACAAGTAATTGCTAACGGCTTTGGCGGTATCTTAGGTTATATCGGTTTAGTGATTGTACTCGGTACTATCATAGGTATTATTTTAGAAAAAAGTGGCGCGGCGATCACTATGGCAGAATGGGTTATCAAAGTATTAGGCGAACGATTCCCCACACTTACCATGACCATTATCGGTTATATCGTTTCCATCCCGGTCTTTTGTGATTCAGGTTTTGTTATTTTAAACTCGCTACGTGAATCACTCGCAACACGCATGAAAACCTCGGGTGTCGCAATGAGTGTCGCACTCGCTGCCGGTTTATATGCAGCTCATACTTTTATTCCACCCACACCCGGTCCAATCGCCGCCGCGGGTAACTTAGGGTTGGAATCAAACTTAGGTTTAGTTATTTTAGTGGGTTCCTTTGTTGCTGCAGGTGCCGCATTAGCAGGAACGCTATGGGCAAACCGCTTTAAAAATGTGCAACCTGATGTTATCTCCGAACTGGATGAACACAAAACGGATCAATCTTGGCAGGAGCTTAAAGCCTCATACGGTACACTGCCAACTGCAGGCCAGGCATTTGCGCCTATTTTTGTACCGATTTTATTGATCTGTTTTTCATCGATTGCAAAATTTCCAAGTTTACCATTAGGTGACGGCACTTTTTTTGATATTTTCGTTTTCCTTGGACAACCCATCACAGCGCTGCTGATTGGTCTTTTCTTAGCATTACGCCTATTAAAATCAGACGATAAAATTGCAGAGTTGGGAGACCGTGTTAGCCATGGCATTATCGTTGCGTCACCTATTCTGCTTATCACAGGTGCCGGTGGTGCATTTGGCGCAGTATTAAAAGCAACAGCATTAGGTGATTATTTAGGTGCAACACTCTCAGGTCTTGGCATCGGTATCTTTATGCCCTTTATTGTCGCGGCTGCACTTAAGTCTGCACAGGGTTCATCAACCGTGGCCTTAGTCACAACATCTGCCTTGGTTGCTCCTTTACTTGTACAGCTTGGATTAGATTCTGAAATGGGCCGTGTATTAACAGTAATGGCTATTGGCGCAGGTGCGATGACAGTTTCACATGCAAATGATAGCTTCTTCTGGGTGGTTTCACAGTTCAGCCGCATGTCAGTAGGATTAGCTTACCGCGCACAAACCATGGCAACGTTAATACAAGGTGTTACTGCAATTACCATCGTTTACCTGTTAAGCCTAATACTGCTTTAAACTTGGAATATTTATGAAAATTGTTATCGCACCAGATTCCTATAAAGAGAGCTTAACGGCAAAACAAGTCTGTCATGCCATTGAGACGGGGTTTAAACGTGTTTTACCTAATGCAACCTATATTAGTGTGCCCGTCGCAGATGGTGGAGAAGGCACAGTACAATCACTGGTTGATGCAACTCAAGGACGTATTGTAAAGACGAAAGTGACAG
>NZ_JBLIEK010000212.1:0-3896 GCF_047632995.1 Psychromonas sp. | reverse complement strand
GCTACAGCTGTACTTCTACAAAGCCTTTAGTAACACGGGCTTTATAAGCTTCAACGCTGACTTCATCGTTGTCTAAGCAGGAGCCATCAAGTAAATTAAAACGTTGTTTTTTCAGCGGGGATGCAACCCAAAACTGTTCCTGATGCTGGCCAATCAAACCGCGCGATAAAACGTTAGAGCGCGCAAAAGGATCCATATTATTAATAGCAAAGACTTGCTCCTCTTCACTGGGACGGAAAACAGCCACTTGCTTGCCAGCGACTAATGCACAGACACCCGTTGCCGGATAAATATTTTTTAATGCGCATACTTTGATCCATTTGCTCATTACACTTCCTCCAAATTAATTGCATATACAGGGGCTTTTTCGTCATTAAATGCAGGTCGTTTTTGGCCGCGTTCAGGTGTAAATAGGACATTTTCGTCGAGCGCATCACTGTTAATAAAATGCGCAAAACGCTGTAACTGCTCTTGATCGGAAAGCGTTTCTGCCCACTCACATTGATAACTTTCAATGGCCGCAGCCATCTCTGTTTCAAGCTGTTCATTGATGCCTAACTTGTTATTAATAACCACGTCCTGCAGGTACTCAATCCCGCCTGCTAAACTTTGCAGCCAAACTGACGTTCTGGTTAATTTATCTGCAGTGCGTATATAGAACATCATGAAACGATCTACATATTTGATTAAGGTTTGTTTATCCAAATCACTGGCAAGCAACTGAGCGTGTTGTGGTTTCATGCCGCCATTACCACAAACATAAAGATTCCAGCCCGCATCGGTTGCAATGATACCGACGTCTTTACCCTGAGCTTCAGCACATTCGCGGGTACAGCCGGAAACACCAAATTTAATTTTATGCGGAGTACGTAAGCCTTTGTAACGATTTTCTAGGTCAACTGCGAAAGCGGCACTGTCCTGCACACCAAAACGGCACCAGGTACTGCCGACACAGGTTTTTACCATACGTAATGATTTGGCATAAGCGTGCCCTGTCTCAAAGCCCGCATCAATCAGTTGTTTCCAGATATCCGGTAAATCCGCTTTATGCGCGCCAAATAAACCGATACGCTGCGCGCCGGTAATTTTGGTATATAAAGTATATTGCTGAGCAACGCTAGCAACCACGGCCAATCCCTGCGGTGTAACTTCACCACCGGCCATACGCGGAATAACCGAGTAGGTACCGTCTTTCTGCATATTACCGAGAAAGATATCGTTGGTATCCTGCAGACCGTTATTGTCTTTTGATAAAATGTAATCTGCCCAGCAGGAAGCCAGAATTGAACCTACGGTTGGTTTACACACTTCACAGCCGTAACCCTTACCGTATTTGCTTAATAATGCTTTAAAGCTTCTGATACCCTCTACGCGAATCAGGTGGAACAGCTCTTGACGGGAATATTCAAAATGCTCACAGAGATGGTTTTTAACTTCCATACCCTGTTTTTTCATTTCCGCATTTAAAACTTGAGTGACTAAGGGGACACAACCGCCACAACCGGTACCGGCTCCGGTTTCTTTTTTGATCGCACTGATGGTGGTATGACCGGCTGCAACGGCATCGGCAATATCGCTTTTCTTAACATCAAAACAGGAACAGATCTGCGCCGTTTCGGGCAGTGCATCGACGCCTAAACCAGTTGATTTAGCGCCGGCATGTGCAGGAAGGATTAACGAATCGGGGTGTTTGGGTAACTCAATCGCATTTAATGAATACTGCAGCAGGTCACTGTAACTTTCAGTGTCACCCACTAAAACAGCACCTAATAATTTTTTCCCATCTTTAGAGACAATAATACGTTTATAGACAGACTCTTTTTCATCAACATAAACATAACTTTGACTGTCCGGTGTACGACCATTAGCATCACCGATACTACCAACCTCAACACCTAATAATTTCAATTTGGCGCTCATATCAGCACCGCTAAATGCATTTTCACGGCCTAATAGAGTATCAACGGCTATTTTAGCCATATTGTAACCGGGTGCGACCAGACCAAAGAATTTATCATTCCAGGAAGCACATTCGCCAATTGCAAAGATATCAGGATCAGAAGTGATACATTGATCATTAATAGTGATACCACCACGGCGGGCAGTTGCCAAACCACATTGTTTGGCTAATTTATCCTGCGGACGAACACCCGTTGAGAAAACAATAAAATCAGCTTCCAATTCACTGCCGTCGGCAAATACCATGGTATTACGCGCGGTTTTACCCGATGGAATGATCTCCTTGGTATTTTTGCCCGTATGTACCTTTACACCAATGCTCTCAATTTTACGACGCAGCATTAGCCCGCCCTGCTGATCAAGCTGTTCTGCCATTAATACCGGCGCAAACTCCAGAACATGGGTCTCTACACCTAGTGCCTTAAGTGCTCCAGCGGCTTCTAGACCTAACAGCCCACCACCAATGACCACACCGTTTTTACTGTGCCGTGCAGTGGCTTCGATGGCATTTAGATCCTCAATCGTCCGATAAACAAAACAATCTTTGCTTTGATTACCTTTAATCGTAGGCACCCAGGGATATGATCCCGTCGCCATCACTAATTTGTCGTAATACACTACACGCCCGGTTTGCGAATGGATTACTTTTTCGCTGCGATTAACCGTTAGTGCGCGTTCACCAATAAGTATTTGAATATTATGTTTTTCGTAAAAACCTTCTTTTACTAAAGAAAGTTCATCGGCCGTATGATGAGAAAAATATGAAGATAAATGAACACGATCATAAGCAACGCGTGGCTCTTCACAGAAGACGGTTATCTCAAATTGTTCCAGATCTGCTTTTTCTACAAAATCTTCAATAAAACGATGCCCGACCATGCCGTTACCAATTATGACTAGCTTTTTTTTACTCATCTTTTTCCTCAATCACGTAGTGAATTTTAATCACATAGAGCCTAAAGAAGTGCATATAAAGCAATCTGATCTAAATCAAATAAAGAGTAATAGCCATCATATGGGGCAGTGAAAAGTCTTAAAAAAGATAGATTTTGCTTATAAAACAAGCATATAACCACAAAGAACCGAAGGTTATTGCCAATAACCTGATTTAAATCATGGTTATAATTTCAAGCCTGATGTAGAGGGTTGTTTCAAAAAAATATTAAATTAGCCGTATAAATCGTAATTTTTGAGCGGATCTATTTGCAAAAGATCGCCATAAATAAATTGGTAATTTAATCGCATTTTGAGTAGCTACGTAGCGATGGGGTCTACGTAGCTGCGAGAAGAAAAAGCTACGGGTCAAGTCTTGCCTTTTGTCACAATACGGTTCACTCTGGAAGAATGAAGATCAACGTATTCCCCAATTTTTTTAATGTATAACCACCCGATTTATATGCGAGTATTATTGTCTCATCAGCGCATGTTGATGCTGCTTGCTATAGCAGCAAAGTCAACTCAAAAGACAAAACCTGAGTCACTTGTGACCCCACTTACATTTTTTGGGTAAAAGGCTTTTATTCTTCCTATACTCATAATCGTCTGCTATTAATCTGAATTTTCAGAGAATGCACTTTACTGACACTGCTCAGCTATCTGCCCGTTTTTGTAACAGAGCTAATACAAATTTTGCAACTTTCATGAGTTTACCATTTGCTCTGTTGGTGACGAACTGAGACGAAGTTTTGTTCGTAATTAAATACTTTTTTTTGAAATAGTTAAGCTGGTGATGTTCGTTAGGTGATAGATAGATAGTGAGTTTGTTAAAGGGATCGGTTATGTTGGGTTAAAGATGGTCAGTTTATCAAGGAGATAGATTATGTCTGGAAATAAAATTAATATTGATGCTAAAAACACTTTCACGGTAAATGGTCAAGTTTATAGCTATTATGCGATAAATAGAGGCGAACTAGCGGGTGACAATTCGATAACACGCT
>NZ_JBLIEK010000211.1:0-3939 GCF_047632995.1 Psychromonas sp. | reverse complement strand
AAGATAAAGCCCAATTTGAAAAGTCAGATAATATTAAGCTTACAGTTTTTTGGGTAGTTATAGGAAAATGGGGCTTAATTATGGTAATTCACTGCGCGCTAGCGAACAGATAACATTTCGTTTATGGAGCAAAATTAGTTGACCACTATAAGCGATTTAATACAAATAAGATATTTGGATGGACCTCCTTTTATTTTACAACTCCTTTTAACGAAGCTCTCATCTAGCTGACTGAAATCTATATTATCAAATCTTATTAAACCTCTAATTTCTTTTACGATACATATCATAGATAAATTATTAAATAAGCCCGTTATGAAGGTGAGTTTTACAAAGACGCAAGGAGTCAAAAATGAAAATTTTTTTTGAGTTGTTTTATGATGGTTATACGCCAGCAGATATAGTGAAAAATTTAGACTTATCTGAGATGATGTTTTGGATTTAGAGATTAAGATTAATAAGTGGTTAGATGAACTAAAGCTAGGAGGTTGTTTTCGAGATAGCTATCTGAGATATAAATAACACATTGAGTATTCACCTTAACGTCAAGTTCGTACGCTTAGCGGAAGTTAGCAACTCGTATCTGAACATTGACTTTTGCCACAAAGAAGACATTAGCCTTTAAAGACAATCAATACTTTGGATTAGGTTTTGTATCGTATCGGTAACGCTGCAATAAACGGCTAAGTAATCGTTGGCTAAAATGTGAAGCGAAGCGGAACGGGCCGAAGATCATTGTCCTGCTTGAAATTCTTATAGGTTGTTAAGCCACCAAACCAATACCTATTTTAACACTGCTGATTAACGCAAAATAAATAAGCAGACCAATAGATTTTTTACGGCGTCGTTGAAGTAATTCTTTAACAACAACGCCATCGGTATTGACCAATTGGGATTTCCACAAAATAAGCCAAAATATACTTAAAGTAAACTGTTGATTATTGATAAGTATTTTCGGTTTTTTAATGGGAAGTAAAACTAAAGAGGAATATATAACCTCTTTTTCACTTTTGATTTCAAAACGTGTTGTAAAGCGATCATAAGAAACAAACACTGTTTTATCTGCGATTATATGAGTTTGCTTCTGAATCCGTTCAAATGCCATAATTGATTAAAACCTAACGCTTATTAACAGGTAAAAAATAGTTGGTTAAAATTAGCGACGAAGGAGCAAAGCCCACTGTTTTTTGTCCTAGTTTAATTTCTTAGGTGTTTTTTTCATGCATAGAAATGATGGTTACTGATTTCACAGAGTGTATAAAAAAATTTTCTTTAACAGCAAGATAGGCTGGATTAGAGAAAAACTCTTCCATGATTTTTTTGCTCGGAAAATCTAAAGTAAACACCCGATTTATTACGTCATCTGTTTTTGATTTTAATACTTCACTAATTTTGAAGTCAAAACCAAAACTACCACCAAATGAATGAAGGATAGGTATCATATTCTCACGGTATTTTTGATACTCTTCTTCATTGATAACATCTAAGCCCATTATTCTCTCAAAAGACATACTTACTCCAAACTTGATGAACACCTATACACAATGACTCCCCACGAGATGCTAGCCTCTGATATGGAGTGATTTTACAAACCAGAACTACACTATACAAACCAGAGCCATACTATATGTGTCAACAATATAAAACAGAGGCCAACATTATTAAACATAACATACTTTTCATTGGCTTAGATACCCATAAAACATTTACTGAAGTGGCTTACATTGAAGATCAACGTGGCGCAAAACCGATCCACTTAGGTAAAATCCTCAGCAACAAAGCCGCATTTAAAATACTCGCATGACAATTGCAATAAAAATATCCTGACGCAACCCTGCATTTTGTTTATAAAGCAGGTCCCTGTGGTTATTGGATTTACCGCTTGTTCACCAGTCTTAATCATTGCTGCTATGTCATCGCACCTTCGCTTATCCCTAAAAAGCCAGGTGACAAAATTAAAACAGATAAACGTGATGCCCTCAATCTCGCTAGATTACTTAAATCAGAAGACTTAACCCCTATCTATGTCCCTGAGCCTGAAGATGAAGCCGTTTACGATTTATCACGCGCTCGTGAAACCGGTATGAAAGATTTAAAAGACGCAAAATACCAACTAAAAGCACTGCTGCTACGTAACAATATTAATAGCAAAGTAAAAGATAATTGGTCATCACAGCACTTGCGTTGGCTGGCTGAATTAGTCTTGCCCCATCCTTGTCAGCAAATCGTTTTACAAGAAGCCATTTCCACCATTACCGAGCGACTAAAGCGTTTGAAAAGGCTAGATAACGAATTGACGCATCAAGTAAAAAATTGGCGGTATTACCCTGTAGTTAAAGCCGTACAAGCTATGCGTGGCGTCAGACTATTGGTCGCTACAGGTGTTATCGCTGAGCTAGGTGATTTAACACGGTTCGACCATCCAAGAAAACTAACGAGTTACTTAGGCCTTGTGCCAAGTGAACATTCAAGCGGCGGTAAACGCCGAGTAGGTGCTATTACCAAATGCGGTAATAGCCGAGCAAGACGACTACGGGTCGAAGGTGCACATTCATATAAACATAACGCCAATATTTCAAAAGAAATGCAATTAAGAGGGGGGATTGTGCATAAACGCGTGATTTTTCGGTTACTGCTCGGCAGCTCTTTAAATTCATAGCCCACAGGTTACGTCTAATTTTACATTGCCAAATAACGATAGAAGGTTGCACGGGATATTGACAACGATTCACACATAGATTCTACAGATAACGAATTATTCAGGTGCATCTGCTTTGCCACCTGGACTTTCGGGTTATTTATACCTGTCTTAGGGCGACCGCCATTTCTTCCCCTTGCTCTTGCTGCTGCCAAACCAGCGTTTGTTCGTTCCTGTATTAACCGCCGTTCAAACTGAGACAAAGCACTAAAGATATTAAGCATCAACTCTCCTGAAGCGGTTGTTGTATCGATGGCTCCGTCCTGAATGGACTTAAAGCCAATCTTCTTTTCGATCAAGGATTCAATGAGGTTAATTAAATGAGACATAGATCTGCGAAGTCTGTCTAGCCGCCAGACGACTAAAACGTCTCCTGAACAAAGAGCTTCAAGACAACTATCCAGACCTGGGCGGGATGATTTTGCTCCGGATGCGTGATCAGTGAATATCGAAGAACGATCGTAGCCTTACTTTAATAAAGCATCTATCTGTAAATTGAGTTCCTGATCATTTGTGGAAACCCTGGCATATACAATTTTTCTGCTCATATTCTCATTATTCACTATTTTAATGACTTCTTGAGAGTATGATAAATAAGACGATGAAATAAGATAAACATTTCCAGAGTTTAAGGGAATGAGTAATGTTAAAAAGTTTGTCTCAAAAAACGAACGTTTAATGAGAGCTCGAATTTGCATTTTTTCCTCTTATGACTCTTTTAAATCTTTAGAAACGAATTTATTTGAAATACTTGCAAATATAGGGGGTAAATACCACATAAACTTCGCATGAAATGATTAATAATGGAGCGAATTAGTTCGGTAATTTATCTTTCGCTACTTAGTAATCGAAGATCCAAGTTTCAAAGCCGTTAGGTTTAACTCTTAATAATAAACCACCGCCATCATTAAGCTTATCTTTAGGTTTGGCTTGTTTTACTTCTGTATTGGTTAACGGGTTTGTTAATTTGGCTATTTGGAGAGTACCGCAACTTGATGTATTTGTCTGGTACTCCTAAAAGTGTGGATGTCACGGAATGGCATTAAATAGCTTTGGACATAAAAAAACCCGAAAAGCTTGTTTTAAATGGCTTTTCGGGTTCTTATAGGTTCGCATTGAACCCTAATTTGGTGCCGCTACTGGACTCGATTCTATCGTTTATCTATTTGTTAAGTAATGATTTTAGATGACGTTGTTTTTGTCGGTACTACCACTGGTACTACTAAAAATTAAAGTCACTC
>NZ_JBLIEK010000210.1:0-4005 GCF_047632995.1 Psychromonas sp. | reverse complement strand
CATTTCATTTTAAAGGCGGGCAGGGGGCGAAAACCGGTACCGGGGGACATCTTCCCGGTAATAAGAACAGAGGAAAAATATCCCTAGTCCGGGGTCTTAAAGAGGGCACGGATGCTATTTCTCCTCCTACTTTTAAAGAGTTAGTAACGGCTGCCGATTTTAAAAAATTTGCGGATCATGTTCGTGAAATAACCGGCGGTATACCTATCGGCTTTAAATTAAGTGCCAATCATATTGAGGAGGATATTCAGTTTGCTTTAGATGCCAGCGCCGATTACATCATTCTTGACGGCCGGGGCGGTGGCACAGGGGCTGCCCCGCAAATCTTCCGGGATCACATTAGTGTGCCGACTATTCCGGCTCTGGCAAGGGCTCGTCGATATTTAGATCAGCAGGGAGCTAGTGGGCGTGTCACTTTGATTATCACCGGAGGATTACGTTTACCCGTTGATTTTGTGAAAGCGCTAGCATTAGGTGCCGATGGCGTTGCCATCGCCAATAGTGCTATGCAGGCAATTGGCTGCGTTGCCGCAAGAATGTGTAATACCAATAATTGTCCTGCCGGTATTGCAACACAAAATGCTGATTTACGGCAACGTCTTAATATTGAAAAATCAGCGCAGCAGTTATTTAATTTCCTGGATGCTTCCGTTGAACTAATGAGTGTAATGGCGCGGGCCTGCGGGCATCAGCAGCTAAATCAATTTAATAAAAATGACTTGGCGACATGGCATCGTGAGATGGCGATGCTCTCGGGGGTTAATTATGCCGGATATAATAACTTAGAATAAATATTACTACTTTGATAAAGAGTTATTCAGTACAGGGATGTTCAAAAAGGGTTCTGTAGTAGCTGATGAGGCAACTTTCACAACGTAGCGCTAATTATACCCAAGAAATTCAATCCATTACTGCCGCGGAAGTGACTGAAATTCAGCTACAAGCTTCTAACAAGAGATTAGCCAAAGTGAGCGAGTCACCGAATGCGCTGCTAAATAAATCCACTAATAGAGAGCAACGCGCACTTTTTATTATTACCTGTCGCAGACGACAGCCGCTTATCAGACGGGCAGGGCTTTGTTTAAACTGTGCTTATTAATTTCTAATACCAATGTCGGCCAGGCATAGCTTTATAGCAGATTATCATTCGTCATTCCTTTGTCAGTTAAAGCCACATTAAATCTAATTAAAAAATGCTTACTTAAATCTTCTATCACGCTTTTATTCTTTTTTATCGCGCAGTTTATCTGGCACTTTAAACCATAAATCAATGAGGCATAAGAAGGCGATAATCCCCAGGGTTATGATTTCTATGGTGCCGAAAATTGCGATAAAATAGGCAAAATAAGTTGAAAATTTGGCTAACCACCAGGAACTCATATCTATCCACAGGCTTAACCAGGCTGTGCTAATGAGCAGACTTTTGATACCTCCTGGGTAACAACTGAAACTTAATATAAAGGTCAGTGAAACGACCAGTAGCGCAATACCAAAGAGGTGAATATGCGCTGTTTTTGCCATCGCCGTCCACGAATAGCCTTTTTCAGTGAAAACTGAAATATCTGCATAACTATTGAAGGGTATGGAAGGGATAGCGCCAGTCATGGTTGATGAGCGGCTATGGCATTTTTGGCAATCCGCTTCGATAATGTACATCACCTCATCTTTAAAATAATCATTTTCCAATGCCCCCGCCTGAATCCACTTTTCCATGACCTTAATATCGTCATCTACGGTGACATATTGGTACATAGTGGTTTTCATCGCTCCTACTAATGCAGATTCGCTGTATTTTGCTTTCACTTTATCCATTTCCGGTATATTAAAACCGCGATCAGAGCTGGAATAAAGTAAACCGATTAGAGTGGCCGCGCTAAATAACCCTAAGATAATGCTAATGAGGAAACCGGATAAGCCTAATTTGCTGTGGAAATTCAGTGTGTTCAGACGCATATTGGCCTCTGCTATAAAGAATTAGGGAAAGAGTACCGGCCGGTTAAGGCAGGTACAATATAGCTACTTAAAGGTAAAAGAGAGTGAACCATCGTGGTAGAGATGGTCAATTTGGCTGTTATCAAAAACTGCAACACCAAAATGGTAGGTTTTCTTTAAATCGGTAAACTGCACATCTTGTAACTCTACCAGTTCGCCCGTGGTGATGAGTTGACGTTTGAGTTCAATGGTCCAGACTCCATCATTCCAGACGCCGCGCGACCAAATATCACCGCGAGAGCCGGTGAAGGCTTCAGAGACGATACCCGGAATCAGATCGCCAGTTTTAAAGTTATCAACAAAAACGGTTTTTTGAGAGGGGGTAATGGTGAAGTCATTCAAACCATCCTGGCTACGATTCATAAATGCGGGGCCGGATTTATCTTCATTAATATTGTCGACGTAACCTCCCGATTTTTTAGCATCGCCATGGCGTCCCCAGTTTGCATTCACTTGCGGATCTTTAACATCATCAATAAACTGATCATCTATTACCCCGACAGGGTTCATACGCACACTTTTCCAGTGCCACATATCGATAGTTTCACCCGCCCTGCGTGTATATTTGCGCCCGGCAGTTATCCCCTTCTGGTCAATATCGGCAATTTTCCCATCGTCGTTGACCAAATGGCATGCTACATCACAGCCTTTTTTTTCAAACCCAGGCGCGTTAATCTCCCATAAAAACGCAAATTTATCTTCATAATAAATATTAGAATGTCCTACCTGATCTTTATCTTTAAGTTGTTTCCATTGACCGTTTTTTTGTTTCTGCCAGGGGAACCGCTCTATGCTTTTAGTGGGATCAGCATATTGTACTAAAAAATAAACATGCTGGTTATCGTATAAGGATTTGATAGTAATATCTGTTGCTTGTATGCCCTTATAGTTATCCGACTGGTAGGGCTGTTTATTGACTTTAATCTGTAATGGCTGAGCACTGTCCCACAGAGGCTCGGCGATGCCATCTAATATCACTGTGCTATCGATTTTAATGCTGCTTAGACTGTTTTCTGCTGCGAGCAAGTTGCCCTGTTGAAGCGCGAAGCCAAGTAAAATCATAGCTGTTGACAGTTTTTTCTTATCTATTTTCATCATATTTATCCTTTTCCGTCATAAAATAAAAGAGCAGAGGGGATCTAAGTAGTCACATATAAATTGTCGGGTATTTGGGCCAAGTGTATTTATTGATCTATAGGATTATTGACCCCCGTGCCTACTTACTGTTCATTTTAGATATTTAAGCAAGAATTATCCGGTATTTTGAATCAGTTCCCTCAAAATACCAATAACTTTTCAATGGGTACTTAGCTAACTTAAAACTAGGCCTGACGTGCAGAAATTGCGAATTATTTTTGTTGCTAATAGATTGTTTCTAATTAACTGCTTGATTCGATAGTTATATAAATTGAGGCTAAATATAGTTGCCGCGCTACTTGCCGATCAGTAGATGTTCAAGTAGTTTGCCTGTAGAGCCTATTTATTCAGGAAAAAACCATGCTTGATGCAATTTGTCATTATGATCCTGACAATCCTAAAACCTATTCTATTTTTGAGTTTAAGATCTTAGCTGCGAGTGAGCTTGATAAATTACGCCATTTTTTAATCTGCCCTGTCTGTCAACAAAAAGCCTACTTTCGAAAAGCCTCCATTGATGGCAGGCAAGCTTGTTTCGGCTCCCGTTACCATAAAATTGATTGTGCCGAGTTTAACCCCTCAGCGCGTAAAAGAGAGGCAGAAAAACAGCTGGCTGAAGTGGAAAAAGTACTGCTTGAAAGCGACTCCTTAGTGATCGATTTTAATGCAGCGCTTGTTAAAGCTAAAAATATTCCAGAAAAAGCATTGAAGAGCACCAAAAAAAGCCCCAATAAAGTACTTAATACACAGCTGGAAGAAGTTCAAGAAGCTGTTAAATCAGAGCCAAAAGTGAGCAAACAGGGGTTAAAAAAACTGCTGATGAGTTTATTGCGCGGTAGTTCATTGGCGGATTCTGATCTTTGGATTTATACCAGT
>NZ_JBLIEK010000209.1:0-4044 GCF_047632995.1 Psychromonas sp. | reverse complement strand
CGTTTTCGGGATAACCTTTAAGCACATCCCAACTCACATGAGCTGCCGTATTGTCATATTATTCGCTTAAAATCACCAAGCTTTACATCTGTGCCAAGTAGCTGTTGCTGCCATTCACTTAACGCCACATCAAGCAATTATTTCATCAACTGAGCAAACTCCGGTTTGTTCATTTGATTGTGAAAAGGCTTATACTGGACATCAGTTTCTGTTAACTTCACAAAATAACGATGCAAATCAGCGATAGTATTTACTGATTTATCACCTAAAGCGGTTGTTAACGACATCAGGAGTTCAAAGGGTTTTATTATTCGTTACGACTACGAAACCGGCTGGATTTTCCTATTTCGTTAATATTAAAATCATTAAGCACTTTTGTTATTTTGTCTAACTCAGTATTGTGTTTATTCATGCTCTATTTTTGGGATAGGTAGTGGTTTGGCGATTACGATCAGATCAAATTTAGAGCATGTTTTCAATTGTTTTATTTCTTAAGATCCAACTTATGAATAGCGCTTAGTTGACCTAAAGAATAACTAATAGCTAACCAAAAGAGTAGTCAATAGCTAATGCCTTTAATATATACAGACAAGTTATAAAAGTGAATTATTGAAATCTCAGCTATCGTATCTGCATAGACTGCTCTGAGGTAGTTTTGCATTTAGAGGAGGGTGTCTTTGTGATGTTAACAGACACTTCTAATCTTGTGACAACAGATTGGATGCTTGTTATATTATGGCGCTCTTTGATGATTAAACTGATTCTTATTAATATATATACGCCAACTCAATAGAGCGAAAAAAACAAAGTTACTTAGTGTGTTTTTAGGTACTAAATATTATCTGCTTTCAAATGTCAAAGCTTTTTAAAATTAGCTGCTGAAACGGAAAAATAGTAAACAAAGCGTTACTTCTTAAGTTTGCAGTTCACTGCTAACTGGCGAGATATAGCTAAAATTTGTTGCCAAGATAACGTGTAATTTATGAGGAATAGAAAACATGTGCGGTCGGTTCAACACGACATTTGATAAGGGTGTTAAAAAAGTATATACCAGCTTAAAAATTAACAAGGTAATTGATAACCCTATTGATAGCCGTTGTGTAAAAGCGGCGGATACCATTTCCATTGTTAGGAATGTAGGTGAACAACGGCGTGTTGAAAACGCTACTTGGTGGTTATTGTTAGACCAAACGGTAAGTGGTTTTAAACCGTCTAAATTTACTTCATTTAATACACGATATGATAAGTTAAATAGCCCAAAAAGTGCAGGTTATCAAGCGTACCGTAGTTCACGATGTGTTATTGCGGTTAAAGGTTTTGGTGAAACTGAATTTGTGAATAAAAAACCTATCCATTATTACGATATGGCAGCAGAGTCAGGTGGCTTGATTCTTGGGGGTTTATGCCGTGAATGGAAGCACCAAACAACAGGTGAAATAAAACTTAGCTGCTCGGTTATCACCTTGCCACCACACCCAAAGCTGATGAAAATTCACAGCAAAGCAATGCCGCTAATCCTACCGCAAGAATCACTATTAGTAGATAGGTGGCTAAATACTCAATTTAATGAGGTTGAGCAATTTGAACACTTACTACATCCCCATATTCCACAAAATATTATTGCTCACCAGATTGATAAACCTATGACTTATAAAACCATCTCCGAATTACAGCTTATTAACCATGATTGATTCCATAGGGTGTCCGTAACGCTCAATTTAATAATCTTTTTGATACAAAAGCTGAGATTTCAGCCGATGCAGGTAAGGAACGAAAATTACCCCTTGTTAACGTTGATAAACTAATGCAAATTTAGCACAAAATGTAGATGTTCAAACATTAACAGACTAGGATTATTGGCTTTGGTAGCAAAGTAGAGCTGTGATCTATCATAGTTGGTCTTAATCATGATGTGAAATATGAACTTTGTGTCAGACTTACTTAACGTTTAATGAGTGATTTTCTAACGCCTAATATAGCCCTTAACGAATTAGAGATAAATAAAAAATTGGCGTTAAGTTTTATAATAACAAAACCTTAAAATTTCATAGGCTTCTCGGGTTTTGATAAAGTCATCTGCGCAGCCGCCTTTATCAGGGTGATTAATGAAAACTTTTTTTTGGTAAGCCTGACGTATCTTAGACCAATCCACACCTTGATTTAGTCCTAACGTCGTCAGAGCATCGCCAACCTTATCTACCGCCTGATATCTTTGCCAAAAACCAGCAAAAAGTGATTCAACCTCTTCAATGGTGATGTTATTCAAATTGGACCAGTTTAAATAGTAGTGGGCCAGATCATTATCGCGTGTGGTCAGGGAATTTTTAACGCCAGCGCAATGTGGCATCAGACAGATTTCTAAAGGAAAAATTGTCAGTGAAAAGCCCTCTGTTTGAATATCATGTTGAATTTGATAAAGCGCATTCATAACAAAAAAATTCTTTTGGAAAATGGCTATCTGAGGAGCGACATCCGTTAGAATAAGCGCAAGAAAGTCCTGTTCACAAAGCTTCACCAAATCAAGCAGCGAGCAAGAACTTTTCTGCTCTCTTAAATATCTCAGTATCGAAATAATTAACGGATTGGTCATAGATTTCAGTTCCATTTTTATTTATTGCACACACATTACTGTTAGCTGGCACAGTACAAGCTAGCATTAACTGGTTAGAGTCAAGAGTATCTTGTTCGCTCTTAAGCAGACCATAGCAATAATGAGGATGTCAGGTCAAAATAGTACTAACTATTAAGCGTTTCAGCTCAGTCTTCTATCCGCGGTTAGCGAATAGAAGACCATTTTATGAAGATATAAAACAGTGCTTAATAGGACTTTTTAGGGACGAAAACTGGACATTACAGAATATAGATATGAAAGATCAATCAAGAGATACAAATTCATTAGCTAGAAATTATTTGATATATACTTTCTAATGACATGCTTTATTTAAACGATAAAAAAATTTGAGTAAAACTCAACGAAAGGGATCGCATGTGCCTTTATTTACTCCCTGTTTATTCTTTAGTTAAAAAATCAACTCGCCGCTTGAATCCGTTTTATCTGGTTGCTTACATCAGATAAATTTCCTGTTTTAAGCCAAACTTTTGCACCATTGCTTTTTGCTGTTACTGTTAATGTTTCGCCTAAAGGTAAGCGCATCCAGCTATGCTTTTGCAGTAAGTCATTTTGTGCTTGTAATTCCCCAGCTAATATTAATAGCTCTGCACCTTCAGGAACCGATAAACTCATTTTTGTATTCGGTTCAAAATAATAAACTGACACTTCTTCATGTTTGTCTTTGTATAACGGGGTAATAGATACGCCAACTGTTTGTGAAGGAATCGCTGACATTTTATTGATCTGTAGGCGAATATGCGTTCTATCTTCAGGTTGAAATTGCCACAATTTTACAAAAATAATACAGCCGTTATCAGAGCGTGGCGTATGACTAGATTCTGGAGGATTTCGAACATACGAGCCGATAGGGAAATCTCCACTTTCATCTTGAAATACACCGTCAAGTACCACAAACTCTTCGCCGCCGGTATGAACATGAGGAGAAAATTTACTGCCTTTTGCGTATCTTACTATAGAGGTTGCTCTCGCCACCTCGCCACCCACTCTATCTAGAGGTCTTCTTTCAACGCCCGGCATAGGTGAGGCTAACCAGTCTAATGAGGCACTATGAACAACGGCTCTTTGATTAAAGTCATCAAAAATTCCCATAAGTAAATCCTAGTTAAAAAATAGTAAAGGAGAGCGAGTCGTTAATGCCATTAAAGCGGTTAAATAACTCGCGATATAGTTTTATTTAAGGCTTGGACGGTCTTGAATCTTTGCACGCCATGTAAGTAAATGTGTGTATTGACTTGGCACGGTTAGTTTACCAAAATCAGCAAAAGCAAGACCTGCAAATAAGGTAATATCAGCCATCGTAAATACGTCACCGGCGACATAAGGCGCGTTACTTAATACGGTATTAAAATATTTAAAACCGGCCAGTACATTGTTAGCTTGTTTATTGCCCCATGCTTTATTTTGGTCTATAT
>NZ_JBLIEK010000208.1:0-4054 GCF_047632995.1 Psychromonas sp. | reverse complement strand
GCAATAATTGCAATGCTGGTATTGCTGTTAATCAAAAGTTCACAGGCTTTACCGATTCTAAATTCTTTAACATGGTTAGAAAAGCTGCATACAAAATGACGTTCAAAAAGTCGATAAATGGTGCTTTCACTGACATGTACTTCATTGCATAAATCAATAACTTGAATATTATCACGAAAATTTAATTCAATATAATCAGAGACTTTTCGTACCAGCTTTAGTTCTTTTGGATTATCTTCGATCTTTGGCAGACTATAGGCGTTTAACCGTTTTACCTGTTTTGCTTCACTTAAAATAACCAACACTTCGATTAAGCGGCTAAATCCCATCGCGGGCGTGAAAGTTTGATGCGCTTGTAAAAGCTGAAATACCCGTTCACCCGTCAAGTCGTCAAACTGCAACCCCTGAATTGAGCTACTTAATAACGATTTTAGATTATTAAGCTCAGGAAACTGATTAATCAGTTGGTTTATCCATTGCTGGCTAAACCATAAGATATAGGTGCTGTTATTTGAGTTATCAGCATTCGCTTGGTGGATCACTGTGTGAGGCAGTTTCGGGCCAAAGATAGTCAGGTTATTATGTTTTATTTCACCAATATAGCCACCGGCAAACAACTTTCCGGTTAAATGACGGTGCAGTACAATTTCATATTCAAAATGATAATGCCAGTCAAATTGTGCATCACAAGAATCATAATGGTGGATTCGCCAGCTAAAATCACGCTGATTGCTTACTTTTTCTATAGTTGGTTTCAATACCAACTCCTTTTTTGTCATGTAAACCATTGCATATGATTGGATAGTATCAGAAGAAGCCTAAAAAGAATCACTTCTTACGTTTTAAATTGCTAAATTACACGCATAAATTATTCAACTATGAGGCCGCGCACATGTTCTTTAGTAAACAATCGATCACCTATTTATTGACCTGTTTTTTTATCGGGCTAAGTACCGCGTTCATTTACCCCATATTAAGTCTTTATTTGATTGAGGAAGTTCATGCGACACCGATAAGCATGGGGATTTTAATTACCTGCATGGTGTTAAGTGGGGTATTGGTCTCGCAATATATAGCAAAAAAATCAGATAAAGGGTTAAGTCGCAAGTATATTGTTTTAGCCGGGCAAGTCGGGTTTATTACCACTACGATTTTTTTGGCAATGAGTCACCACTATTACACTATTTTATTTGCGGTTATCTTTTTTATGTCGTTAAGTGCGGTTTGTTTACCGCAAATTTTCAGCATGGGGCGTGATTATGCTGATAAACAGCTTGCAGATAAAGCGCCAGCATTTGTTACTATGATGCGTGCAACCATGGCGATGGCCTGGGTTGTCGGGCCGCCCGTGGCCTTTTTAATAAATGATTCTTTCGGTTTTAAGCAAACCTTTCTGCTTGCCGGTTTTTTTGCTGTAGTGGTATTTATTATTGTTTGTTTGGGTATGTCTAATGTGCGCCTTGAAAAGGTTGCGTCTGCTTCGCAAGATGTGAACTGGCTAAAAATATCCGGCGTATTATTCTTTTTAATCTGCATCTTTTTTGTCTTTACTGCCAACAATATGTACCTCACATCAATAAGCCTATATATCACCCAAGAGTTAAATTTTGAATCGAAATGGGTGGGGTACCTGATGGGAACTGCGGCCTTTGTGGAAATTCCAATTATGTTAGGCGCCGGTTATCTTGCGCCAAGATTCGGTGCAACGCGACTAATTTATATTGCTTGTATTAGCGGCTTTTTATTTTTTACCGGTTTGCTAGTTGCACAACAGTTATGGCAGTTTATGTTACTGCAGCTGTTTAACGGTGTGTTTATTGGTATCAATGCCAGTTTAGGTATGCTGGTTGTACAGGATATGATGAAAAAACAGATAGGTTTGGCCTCAACACTGTTTAATAACAGCATAATGCTGAGCGTTTTATTAAGCAGTTTAATAGTGGGGGGGATTGCACAATATTTCAGTTATTATGCGGTATTTATCGCCTCCGCCCTGTTTTGCATATTAGCGCTGTTTTTTATCTGGTTAGCCGAAAAGGAGTGTTTGTCGTTAAAAGCGGAGTTTAACCAACCAGCCTGCATTGATTGATTTCCAGCTTTTGCTTGTAATCTGTTCTCTATTTTTCAGCGTTGGATTTCCGCCTTTGGCGGGGAGCCGACGATGAAAAACCGAAACGCAGTGTCGTCCGAGACGTTTTTTATTCTTATGCGCCCAACCACTTCTTAACGCACCACCTCAGATATTACGTCCCGGTACTGACTGAGGTTAGAGAAAGAAGGGCACGCAGAGCTTCGCCCGCTAATGATCCTGAACTGTCGTTCAATTCGCTCCATATTTTCCCTTGCTGAAGTGGTTACCTGTCTTTTATTTATGATCGTCATTCTCGAGATGTTTAGTCGAGAATCTCAATGAGTTTTTAACCTAACAGATTTGATTGGTTTGCAAGCCTTCGCTTGTGAGCTTTTGTTGTAACTTTCATCGTTGGAGTTCCGCCCTTGACGGCGTTTAGACGATGAGAAACCGAAACGCAGTTTCGCAGTTCGAGGGAGTCATGCTCTTTGTGCAGCCAAAGAAAACAGGTCACGCAGAGCTTTGCCCGCTCGTGACATTATGCTGTCGCATAACTCGCCCAAAAGAAAGGCTGCCCCGAGCCATTTTTTAATATTGAAATGCCCAACCGCTTTTTAACGCACCACCTCAGACATTACGTCCCTGTATTGGCTGAGGTTAGAGAAAACATCCATGTTTTCTCTTGCTAAAGCAGTCGTTCATTTCAATAAAAATGGACGGGGAATCCGTAGCCACATCGGTTAGGTTTATTTATAAAAAAGCTCTGAGTGTCCCATCTTTTTTTTAAAAATTAGATTGTGAAAATTGAAACTAAAATAGCTAAACTTATTGAAAGTTGTCCTGAATATCACGCTAAAAATGAGATATTACAAAGCATGAAAGGCATTGGTAAAATAGCAGCAGCTTCTCTCATCAGTAATTTACCTGAATTAGGTTATATAAACAGTAAACAAGGTAGCGCTTTAATCGGTGTTGCACCAATGAACAGAGAAAGTGGGCGATATAAAGGTCACCGAAAAATACAAGGTGGACGGACACAAGTTCGAACTGTTTTATACATGGCAATGATGTCAGCTATGCAATCTAATCCTGTTTTTAAAGCAACATATCAACGATTATTGTCCGCAGGTAAACCTAAAAAAGTAGCAATAATTGCCTGTATTAGAAAGATGATCGTTATCTTAAATTCGATGCGAAGAGACGGTGTAATGTGGGAAGCGCCAAAAGTGTAAAATTAACTATTGTCGCCATAGTCTCTTGTTAGGCAATTCGTCGCCATACAATATCACCATCAGTCATTACCTTAGCATCGACATATCCATCAGAAAGGAGGCACATTAAACTCACAATACTTCTTAGATTATTGACTGCTTCATCAAAGTTTTCTTCCGTAAAGCCATTCAAATCCATACTAGCTTCGTGCATTGCATACTTACAAACTATTTCAAAAAACAATTCGCCATACCTGTTTTTAAACTGCAATCTAATTTCTGGGAAATCATTGTCATTCCAAATCCAATTAAAGAATTCAAGAGGGGCCGTATCTTCTTTATGGTATTTAGTCATTAGATAATTGACTACTTCTACTTCACCAAGAACCTTGTCATCGGCTATCGCCTCCTTGTTAGGCAATAGACTTAACATTTTTTTTAAATCTGAAAACTCTTCATTGATCGAGCTAGCGATAAGCTTTTTTATATCACTAAGCGGAATACTTGTAGATGAGTATCTTTTTTCACAAGTTTCATACCAGAAATCTCTTGCCTCTGTTATGAATTTTCTCTTGGTTGGGTTTCCACCATAAGTTTCGTGGCAAGATGGGCAAAGAGGAGCTGCATTTTCAAAAGTATCAAGGCCATCGTCGCATTGAGGAACTAAGTGATGAATTTCGACTCCATGTGAGTGACAAATACAGCAACTGAAGTGCCCTGCTTTTCTTACTTCCACTTTTAATTTTTCATTAAATGCCATTTATTTATCCTA
>NZ_JBLIEK010000207.1:0-4064 GCF_047632995.1 Psychromonas sp. | reverse complement strand
GTGTGCGAATTTTTAAATGTTAAAGCTGATCAAACCGTCAAAACCTTATTGGTGGAAGGCAGTTGTAAAAAGGGTGAAAGCGCCCCCGTCGTTGCACTTGTTTTACGTGGCGATCATAACCTCAATGAAATTAAAACTGAAAATATTGATGGTATTGCCAGCCCGCTTACTTTTGCCAACGAACAGCAAATTAAAGATACGGCAAATTGTGATGCCGGTTCAATTGGACCTAAAGGTCTAACAGTGCGTACTATTGTTGATCGGGCCGCTGAAAAACTCGCCGATTTTGTTTGCGGTGCAAATGAAACGGGCAAACATTTAATCGGTGTTAACTGGGATCGTGACATCAGCAATTATGAAGTTGCCGATTTACGAGATGTTGTTGAAGGCGATCCGAGCCCCTGCGGTAAGGGAACGCTTTCAATGGCACGGGGTATCGAAGTGGGACATATTTTCCAACTAGGTGATACTTATACTAAAGCGATGAATGCTGGCGTACTTAACCCGCAAGGTAAAAACCAGATATTAACTATGGGTTGTTACGGCATTGGTATCTCACGCATTGTTGCTGCCGCTATTGAGCAAAACAATGATAAAAATGGGATTATTTGGAACGATGCACTGGCACCTTTTTCGATAGTGATTGTCCCGATGAACATGCATAAATCACATCGTGTGGCAGAACTTGCTGAAAAATACTATGCAGAATTACAAGCGGCAGGTGTCGATGTCTTATTTGACGATCGTAAAGAGCGCCCTGGTATTATGTTTGCGGATGCTGAGCTGATGGGCATTCCACATACCCTAGTGATTGGCGATCGTAGCCTGGATAATGGCGTGATTGAATATAAAGATCGTCAGTCAGGCGTAAAACAGGAAGTTGCTATTGATGAGGTTATTAACTTTATCAAAACCAAACTGGCTTAATCATTTCCGTATTATATAATTAAAAAATCGGTATTTTTATTCCGATGTTAATCGTTTAAGGGGCTTTTAAGAAAACCTGAACGATCTTGCAGATAGAGCATAATCCCCAATCTTAGCTAATGGGGTTTATGCTTTAATTAATAGATGCATTAGAGATATGAAAATAAGCATTACCAACCCAAAAAAGAAAATAGCGTCCTATTAAGAACCACATAACATCACGGATAATAGATGAAAAAAGCTTCTCAACTAAGATTACTGATACCTTTTTTATTTTTACTTTCTAGCGCATTGACCTCCGCGGAAAATAACATGACAAATAATCCCTACGGTTTAACCACTGAAGCAGAACTGAGTGATACTTTTAATAGTAAAATAAACGCATTTTGGGAAAAAAATGCAACGTCAGGTTCTTTACAGGGCGTTGGCAATAAAAGACTGCATACTATTAGTATTAAAACAGGTAATGCTAAAGCGATTGTGATTAGCCAGGGTCGAAACGAGAGTGTATTAAAGTACAAGGAACTTGCCTTTGATCTTAACCGTCAAGGTTATGATCTCTATTTAATTGACCACCGGGGTCAGGGATTTTCAGAACGCTTAGGCGGAGATCGATATCACGGACATGTTGTTGATTTCCAGGATTATGTCGATGACCTTAACCGTTATATTTTATCCTTAGATTTAGCAAATCATTACCCGCATAATTACCTGTTAGCACACTCAATGGGCGGCACGGTAAGCGCGTTATACCTCGAACAATACAAACACCCGTTTCAGGCCGGCATCTTATTAAGCCCCATGATGTCAATCAATTTAGGCAGCATACCCCCTGTTATTGCCAATATATTAACCTCTAGCGGTGCCGCCGTGTGTAGCTGGTTTAGTGATCAATCCTGTTATGTGTTTGGTGGCGAAGAATATAAGCCCAAAGCCTTCATCGGTAATGACGTAACGTCCAGCGAAGTTCGTTTTAATGCATCACAAAATACTTTTACAGCATTTCCGGAAACACAACTTGGCGATGCGAGTATGCGCTGGGTTGCTCAAAGCCTTAGCGCCACCAAACAGGCGGTTGATAACGCCGATAAAATAAATATTCCAATCCTATTGCTGCAAGCTGGAGCCGATAAGGTTGTGACAGCGGCAGGGCAAAATAAATTTTTCAAAAAGTTAACCCAGTGTAAAGCGAAACGTTTTCTAACTATACCCAATGCAAAACATGAGATATATTTAGAAAAAGATCAATCCCGATTAGCCGCTTTAAATGCAGTACTTAAATTTTTAGAAGCATCACAACAAGGCACTCTGCGATGTGAGAAATAGCTATTTCAGCCTGCTCTGCCCAGATCATCGCATTCCGGAAAACTTGATAAAAGTAATACGATTAAGATATTTTTCTGTGCGCCAATACCAATACAGGTGAAGTCGTTACCTAGTTGGAAATTTCCGATGCCATTACATTTGGAGATGGTATGAATGTTACTCGCGGGTGCTAAACCTGTCATAATGGAAAACGCTCAGCATGCGCTAAAAGATGCTCTGCCGGATGTAGAAAAACGTTTTCATCTAAAGAGCATGGTGTGGCGGTAATGATGGATAGATATTTAGCCTAGTACCCATAATATAAAGTAAATATTAAGCCAAAAATATTGATGCTTAATCACTCTAATTAACAATGTGAACGGCTTAAGCGCCGAGCGATGATTAAGTATTTAAATTAAAAGGCAACATATTGTCGTGTTTGTGCAGATTTATGCACGCTTAACCGTCAATGATGACTGAACTGAGGTTTTTTATGCGTTTATTAAGTTTCTTATTGTTAAGTAGTTCCCTGCTTTTTAATGCAGCTTGTGTTTCCCCGACTTCGACGGTCTCACCTCCGCCAGATAAAATCACCGTCATCAAGGAAGATTTTTCAACAATATTGGATAGTAATTTCCGAGGCTATTTTAGTTTTACTGATGGTAAAGGTTATTTCACGACCTGTGATTCCGGACAAGATTTTCCGGTAATAGTTAATGTGGCATTAACTAATATTTATCAGCAAATCACCCCGGAAAAATCCACCCCTGTGTATATCGAATTTGTTGGTGAAATAACCTTTCCGGCAATAAATACGCCACCATCAGATCCACTAATGCGTATAGACAGAGTTCACCATATGGCGCTGCCTAAAGCTTCATTGCAATGCGCTAAAGCAACTACTGGTTTCTTATTTAAAGCTAAAGGTGAAGATCCCTATTGGCGCTTAAATATTGATCAAGATAAGCTGCATTTTGCCACTCAGGCGGGTAATAGAGCTTATAAGATCCAAGATTCAAACTTTAACAGCACGCAAACAAACTATATTAAAACGAACAATGAACAGGGAGAGCGGCTGAGCTTAAGAATTCAGCCCGGTCATTGTTATAATTTAAAAATGAAAGAATATTGGGGCCTGACCGCCAAAGTTGACAGTGTGTGGGGGGAATTCAGCGGCTGTGGAGAAGCCGGATGGCCGATAGATTATCACGACTTTGCCGGTTATTACTTAAATATCACCCCCTCTAAAACAACCAATTTAACCCTCAAGTCAAATTACCGGGTTGAATATAAGGAAAATATTGGAGCAGAAGCTATTACTAAAACAGGCTTCTGGAAAAGTAATTCTCCCGATCGGGTTGTGGTGATGCTAACGCAGCAAGGTATGCAAAAAATACAAGAAGAGCTTATTTTCAAACGTTCAGATGCGACTCTTCGCAGTACTAAACTTAACAAAAATAATATCATTATCAGGATCCCTCCTTCAGAGAGGCTATTCAATAAAATGACCAGTAAGGAAATTAGCTCAAAAAACACTACAAACCGAATTGAACGAGAATTCACGGTGCAACATATTGACCCAAAAACAGAAATTGATAAAGCACTACAAAAAGCGCTGAATCAATACTTTAAAATTCATCGCACCGATCCAAAAGGTACTAAATTTAGTTCGGTGAATTATGATCTCAACGGGGACGGTCTTAACGAGGCGATCGTACTACTTGATTGGTGTTCAAAGGGTGGCTGTGAAATGCTCATTTTTGAGCGTCAAGGAGGTGACTATCGTTTCTCAAGCCGCATATCTCAGATACAAGTACCTGTCATAGTATCCA
>NZ_JBLIEK010000206.1:0-4066 GCF_047632995.1 Psychromonas sp. | reverse complement strand
CTTAAAACTACCAAGAAGAGCCATGCTTAAAAGTGCCTCTTTATGGTCTACAAACCCTTAATTAATTATATAGTTTGCAATAAATACTTGAGTTAGGCATTACTCACACCTTTTATTGTTAAATTTTTAAATTGTGAATGCTTCGTATTTACAACTGCATTCATTTTAAAAAATAATGCGCTGCAATTATGGTTTGGGTTAATTATTAACAGATTGCCACGTCCTTCGTCCTCGCAATAACGTTTTAAGAAGATATAGCGAAATATATTCATGCGTTCCTAGTATAAAAACAGTAAGCCACGAATAAAAGTAAGACCTCCCAATTGCTACTGGGAGTGGTAACTACTCAATAAAAAGAAACTATTTCTTCTTAAAATGTAAACTTTAACATTCGGTTTCGACTTTTATAAAAACTTTAAGAGAATTTTCATTTAACTTGAAAAAAATTAAAACTAAAGACACATTATGAAAAAATCAACATTTATTACAACCATCGCTTTTGCATGTATCATGTTATTATCTACAAATATAGATGCTCAAGAATTCGCGAAAATGGACAAAAGCCCCATGGATGGTGCTTCATTTCCAACAAGCTATAAAGATGCCAATAAGCAAATTAAGATCGTATACGGCAGACCGCAACTTAACGGACGTGAAGTGAGTACATTAGCAAAAAACGGTGAGGTTTGGCGTACTGGCGCTAATGAAGCTGCAGAGTTAACGCTTTACAAAGACATGACATTAGGGAGTACGCCTTTAAAAGCTGGGACTTATACCTTTTATGTGATTCCGGGAGATAAAGAATGGACTGCCATTATTAGTAAAGATTTAAACGTTTGGGGTTCTTATTTTTATAAGGAAGCTAACGATGTGGCACGTTTAGCTGTTCCCGTTACGGCTGGAGACTCTTTAGAAGCTTTCTCGATGGCGTTTACTGAAGATGGAAACACCATAAATATGCATTTAGGTTGGGGAACGGTAAGAGTTGCTGTTCCTTTTACGAAGTAAATTCCACTTATTTTTAAAACCCAAAAAGCCTTGACGTGTCGAGGCTTTTTTTATTTCAACAACAACTAGTTTTTCAACCAATCAAAAATTATTCTAAAGCACCAAGACGCCTCTGTTGTAAAAAGCCTTTTTATATTATCTCTATTCGATTCAACCGTTTATGAATAAACAAGTCTAACATTAAGGTGAAAAAACCTGAACATTTATTTGTTCTATAGTACTTTTATTCAATGATTACTTTTTTAGTTGTAGTCAGGTTTTTAGTATTTAGCTTAACAAAATAAATTCCAGACTGTAAACGAGATACATCAATCTCTTTAAGATTATTTTTAATATTCATAATATGTTTTCCTGTTAGGGAATAAACATCAATTGTTGTCAATTTCGCTACCTGTCCTTTAATATAAATAGTGTTTCTTGCTGGATTTGGATACAACAAAATACCCGTTAGAAGCTCAAAATCTTTATTAGATAAAGTAGCCCCACTACTCATAAACATTGCATCAACAAATTGTACATTTACATTTCGAGAATCAATATTAGCAGTACAATCTAGTGTAGTTGATGCACTATCAAATGGCCCGCAAGCTGTAAAAAACTGATCTCTACAACCAGACACCAATGTTTCGTTGTTTTCAAAAGTTAACATAGGTTCTTGATTTACATCAACATATTTAAATTTAAGATGAACTAATTTCTTTGGTGTAGTATTCATAAGTTCTGTCATAGCACCAGACGATACCCCTTGTGAAAAAGACCATGAAACTCTAGAGTCAGAATGATCATTTATGGTGTTGATATTATAAAAATTTGTGAATCCTGATAGCTCACCTAAAAAGTACCCACTACCATAATTAGCCGATATTTCAAATCTACTGTTAGCATAAACATTAACTCCAAAGGCAGACGTATTATAATTGAAGTATATTTGACCCGATCCTAATTTAAAATCGGCTTTCCCGTCAATGGTATGTATCATGACATCTACTTCATAAAAATCATCTACACCGTCATTAGTGTTTTTCACATTTTCAAAAGTGAATTGAACGTTTTGTGAAAAGCTGTTAAGCCCTATAAATAATGTAAGTAACGTAATAATACAGTTGTTGTTTTTCAAGTAATTTTTTTTCATGTTTTTTGTTGATAAATTAATTATTCTTTTATTTCTACGGTTTGGTGCTTAATTTTTTACCTGTAAACTGTTGTCCTTTACCTATATTAGGGTTTAGTAAATTGTTTAAATCGGTATTTTGCACTTCCCCATTCAAATCTATATCTGCATTGTTATATCCGCTTATTCCTCGCAATGGTTCAACAGCATTTTTATCGGTGTTTTGTACTTGACCGTCTCCATTAAAATCGCCAGCAAATAAGGCAAATTTTCCATCGCCCATATCTTTAATCGCATTAACATTTCCTAATAATAATGTGCTATTATTTGACAGGTCAATACTAGTTGTCCCTCCAGTTAAACTCACTGTATTATTGGTTAGAACGCCTAAATGATTGCGATGACTTAGTACTACGTAATAGTTTCCTGATAGACCATCAATGGTTACAGGTGACACACCATCAATATCTACAATATCGCCATCTCTTTGAATTAATGCCGAGGCTGAGGCCTCTATCGTTATGGCATCACTGCTATTTCTAAGTTCTATCCACACCCAGTCAACTATATCATCTTGTGTTAGGCCCAAACCGGAAGTTCCTCCGGCATTAAACACGGTGATGTCGCTTACAACTAATCCGTCTGTATAAGGACTGGTTATTGGGATTCTATTAGTGCTTCTTAACAGATCAACCATTAAGCCCGTATTCGTTTTGTAAGGGCCTTGCAAAAAAGCTTTTATTGCTATTGTATTGCCGGCGACCACTTCTGGTATCACTTCTATAGTCCATTCCTGTAAAACAGATTCATCTGCCGATAAAACATGTAGTGTATTTGGCCTTGTAAAATTCAATGAATTCGTTCCTGTCAACAACTTGTTTACATCAGCATACAAGTTTGCACCTGCACTCAATTGAAAAACAGCATTTAAATCGCTACTGTTTTGGGTAATAAAGGCGTTGCTTTCAATAGTTATTTCACTATTTAAAATAGTCGTATTTGTCACCCCTGCGCCGCTAAAACTAAAGTCAATAATATTTGCCGCATTACTCAATGCAGGACTCGCTAAACTAAAGGCCTGAAATACATTGCCATAATGGCGGTCAATCTCAAAGTTTACGGTTGTGGCAACATCTACGACTTGATCGTTTACCGAATTATAAATCTTGAAATTAACCGTTTCATTCGTGGTATTAGAAAACACTAACAAATAAGCTAAATACCTGTCGGTACTAGAAACATATATCAAGTTTGCAGTGCCTCGTAACTCGCCATTAACAAAGGCGCCCACTTTATCATTGGTGTTAGATAGTGTGCTGCCATCAAGGTTCAAAAACGAAACAAAAGACATCGTATATTGAAACTGACTTTCATTAACAACCCAATTTGGCGATTGTCCATAGGCACTTACTTGTAACAAGAGTAAAACTATTATTTTATAAAAATACGTCTTCATCTAACTCCCCTATTAATTCTTAATAATCTTGTTTATCAACATGTGTTTATTAGTAACTAAGTGTATCATATATATGCCATTGCTCACTTTTGGCGTTATACTAATAACATTAAATCCTTTAGTTACTTTAAAATCTTGCGTATACACCAATTGTCCGGTCATCGAATAAAGCTTTACAACGGCTGTCTGATTCGTATCAACATCAACCTCTAAAGAAAAGGCATTACTAAACGGATTTGGATACAAACTAACGCCACTCATCTTCTCCCGTAAATCTATAGGATTAGCAAAGGTTCCTAGCACATCATTCTTGTTAAAAGTAAATGTTTTTGTCGTAGGCTTCATCTCTGAACCATTACGTACATGAAATACTAAGTCCTCATTGCGATCGCCATAAATGGTAATAAAGCTTAACTCCTTGTTGTTATAAGTAGCTGTTCTTGCTTCCCCTTTTAAGGTATTATTCCTATCAAACACTAACAATTCATTAT
>NZ_JBLIEK010000205.1:0-4104 GCF_047632995.1 Psychromonas sp. | reverse complement strand
CATTTATTCTCCGAATCTGAATAACGGCCGTTCACCGGCGAGCAAGTGTTTGCTGATTTTTATTTTTAGCGACAACTGTATCGAGTCCGCGTGCAGCAAATTATATTTTTTCTCGGATACATCTTATATTATATTTGTCCTTCAACGGACCATCTAAGCAGATAAAGTTATCTCTCTCCGTTGTTTTGTTATAAAGCGCACCATAGGGGTTTTCTAGTGACTGAGTTTTGTTACTGAGTACAAAGTTGGCAAGTGAGATTTTAGCGTTCAGATCATGTGACTTTGCAATATATTGAGAAAAATATGTTATCGGCTCTTCAATCATTATGCTACCTCCGTAATTTCTATAGTTTGGTTTACTTTTTGGCGCCGATTCAATGTTTACGACGCTTTCAGCAAACTCTTTAGCAGATAGGTTAGAAAGTGAAATTATATCTTTGTAGCTTATTAATCGCTTATTGATGGTCATATTTGGTTTAAAGATGACTCTAACCATCCATCCTGGTAAACCATTCCAGCCATCGGGATTTCGGTCAGCGTCTAAATACGCGTTATATTGCATTATAAACTCTCTGATTAATGGGTATTTCATACTCATTTCTGAGTGAGATAAATGGGCTATTTTAGCTGGTTTTTCTAGCTTGTATGCCGAGTGAACATAAACGATGATATCGAGGTTATTTGAGTACAAATTTATAAAGATCAGTTTATGTATTAAGCTGTCGGCTAACGATAGATGCCTTCGCAAATATCTATTGTCAATAAGTAGCATTTCGATTGCTTCTTCTGCTTTTCCTGACCGCGCAAGCGATAAAGCGGAAAATATTTTTAATTTATTTCCAAACGTTAAATAGTGAGAAGCAGGATATGGAGAGCTATAGTCTGCTCTGGTTAGCGTGGTAAACTCAGGATACGAAATGAATTTTTCATATCTTTTGGTGATAACCGAAAACTTCTTAATTTCATTTTTCCAGTTACTCGAACTGTCATTTATACTGCTTAAACAGCCAGAATCAGAAAGTTGACAGTACATCTTATTTTTATTGTCTGGAGTTATTAGTTTTTTAACGTTATTTGTCTTCTCATCTATATTTAATTTCTCAGCATCTCTCAACGAGCTAAAAATATTTTTAGAAGAATTATTGTAACTTCTTAATAACCTACTTCCTTGAGATAGAATGTTTTTTTCTTCAACTGCCGTGATCCCAGTTAGGTATAAATATGCTTCGCTTCCATTGGCTACTCTATCTTCTATAAGTAAAACATACTCTGTCACCTCAACATTTAAATCATCATCTATCTGCAGTAAAAGCACTGCCAAAATGACCAATGAGAATACTTTTGCCAATGTTTTCATCACTTTTTTATACCTATGTTCTATAGATATACCTGGCCATAGCATAAGTAATATGACAAATAGGACATTAACAAAGGGGATAAATACCAAGAGGGACCACCAACCAGCGCGGTTTAAATCGTGTAGGCGTAATATCATTATTAGAACAAAACCTATATTTAATAATACGGTGAGTAATATTATTACAGGCTTTAAAGCTTCTATGCCAAGTCGTTCGATAACTATATTAAAAAATGGTGATACTTCAATCAGAAGGTAAGCCACAATGCCGCTACTTAATAACACCAAGTTAAAGGTTTTTCTTGGCCAACGACCACTCAAAAAAGACACTACTATTTCCCTATACTAGTTTCAAAAATATAACGCCAGCAATAAAACACATAACCATCATCGAGCCAGCAAATAAGGTACCGTCAAACCACCCAAACAACAGCCCTTCCAATTTCATAACTGAAGTGGAGGCTATCAGCAATACAACGCGTCAGTTTTGCGTTCAGGTTTATTACAACTCAATTAGCTAGTCATATTTTTTCCCATCGATAGCTGTTGAATAATGTGCTCTGGTGAATTTGGTGTTGGTTCATATTTTTTCACATATTGACCTAATTCTTTGTCTATTGTTTGAGTATGCTCAATAAACCATTTAACTAAAAAATTCACATAATCTTGCAATCCGTTTGCTGACTCTTCTAAATTACGTCTTTTAACCGCCAATTGCTTTAATAATACTCGATGACATTCGCTGTGTTTTGTAAGATCTGGATAGTGAGTTAAACACATTAAGTTTTCTTCACTTAAAAAATGAAACTCTGCATATAAACTCACTTCATCTGCAAGTTTTAAAATTATCGACCTATCAAGAGTCTGAGCAGTAATAAGTTTATTAATACATGTTAATAAATTTCTATGCTCTACATCTATAGCATCAATCCCAACATCATATTTATCTTGCCACTTATAAATGTGCATGACTTATGTTCCTCATTTTGTTAATTATTTATGTTTTATTCTATTACCTTTATCGAAAACAAAGAATTTTATTGTGAACGTTACACTGAAGTATTTCTTAATTGTGTATAGCTAATCAACATATTGAAGAAAACTTTGAAGCTACTGGATACAGCTAACGCCTTGCTCACCGGCGAGTAAGTGGGTGCTGTTTTTTAATGTTTTTCCTTTTAGCAAAAACCGCGACAAAGATATCGAATCCGGGGGCAGCAACTTATATTTTTAGTTACTAACTAGCTATTTGGTTAGTGCTGACTTTACTATTGTGAACCCAATTAGACCTAAGATAGCCCCAGTACATTTGTCGATATAATAAGCTAACTTGGAGAATTTACGACGCACCTTATCTCTAGATAACACATAAATCACAGATAAATCCCACAAAAAAACAACCAGCGTCATCCAAATACCAAGGCCTACCTTAAAATAAAAATTTACATCCTTAGTTAAGACGACTGTAAATAGGCTGAGGTAAAACAAGAGGTTTTTGGGATTTAAAATACCAGACATAAACCCTGTAATGAACTCTTTTACAAACGTAGTTTCTGATTTGTTAATTTGGATTTCAGAAAAAGCGAGATCCTTATAATCTTTTTTCTTTGCTCTTAAAGCCATAATTGCCAGATAAATAAGAAAAAGACCGCCAGCAACTTTCAGTGCAATCATTATAATCACTGAACTTGCTAGCAATGAACCTACTCCGATTAAGCAAAGGGCAATGTACAATGCATTAGCACTTGCTATACCAGCCGCAACTCCAATCGACTTTTGGGGGCCATTCTTTATAGCGCTTTTAACAATAAGCACAAAATCAGGACCAGGACTTAATAACGCAAAAAAATGCGCAATAGCTACTGTTACAAATATACTGAAGAGTGCCCAATCCATCTTTAATGTCCTTTTATTTTATAATATTTTCAACTAGATAAAAATATAACGGCTTGTTCAACAACTGTATCGAGTGCAGCAATTTGTTAGATTTTTAATTTGATAGTGCTCCAGTATTTTTCACCTTGCGGAGAACTATCCCAACCAAGTTTATTTAACTCTTTAGCTATGTATTTATTTAACATGCCATGACCAAAAAATGCCACTTTTTCATGCTTTATTGCCAACTCTTGCAACTGCTTTGCCGAAATTCTAGCTCGAATTTTTGCAGCTTTGAATGATTCAACTTTTCCGCTAAAACCAGCCAACCAAAAAATACGACTGATAATAAGCCAAGTGTAAGCTTTGAATACAAATGGCAATTTATAGCAAGGAATATTCATTTCTCGTAATTGCTTCAATTTTAAATCAGGTTCCCGATTTAGACACATATATACTGAATCTACGGAACGGGCTAAATCACTTGCTACAATAAAATGCGAACCTAATGAACCGCTAAGATCCTTCGGTGGCAAACTTCTAGGATCAACTTTAGAGCGATTATAATTTCGAACCCAATAAGCAAAACCTGATGCCGACAATCTTGGATTGATTGCACCAGTGGGTTTCCCATGCCTGATTAGTAATATTTCCATTTACAACCTAAAAGTAGAATATATAAACGCCACTGAAACCTAACGCCTCGACAGCAGTATCGAGTTCGCGTGTAACGTGGTGTTAGCGGTACTTTGCCAACTTGTGCTCTAAGCTGATTTTAACCACGGGCCATTCAATATTGATTATTGAAAATACAACGGTGTCCCTATAAACACCATTAGCCATTTTTTGATGATTGCGAAGTACGCCGTCCT
>NZ_JBLIEK010000204.1:0-4117 GCF_047632995.1 Psychromonas sp. | reverse complement strand
GCCAATACATAGAAAAAAAAGGGTTAGCTTCCATATTGAATACCCTGCATGGTGTTTATGAACGTATAGAAGATATTAAATTTGATGAATTACCTAAATCATTTGCTATTAAGCACACTAATGGTTCAGGCGAAAACATATTTGTACAAGATAAAAGCCTTATTGATATGGATTCATTTAAATCTACTTTACGTAGTTGGTTAAATAAAAAAAGAATTAACTATGGGCGTGAATGGGGATACGATAATGTTCCATCTAGGCTTATTGTTGAAGCTTTAATAGAAAGAGATGAAAATAACGATATCCCCGATTATAAATTTTTCTGTTTCAATGGCAAGGTAGAGTATCTATACACTATGGTTGACTATGTTGATGATCATAAAAATGGAAGATGCAGTTTTTTCACCCCTGATTTTGTACAATTACCTTATAGTCGCTCTGAATATAAAGAAATAAACAGAATAATCCCCAAGCCTGTACAATTTAATGAAATGGTCAAAATAGCAGAGAAATTATCTGAAGGTTTTCCTCATGTTCGAGTTGATTTATATAACATCAGAGAAAGAATAATATTTGGTGAGTTGACATTTTATAATGCTAGCGGTTATACGGTTTTTACTCCTGATGAATTCGATTTTATTTTGGGTGAAAAGTTTATCATCCCAAAACGTAGAGGCTAGACGGTAATTAATTTGTATACAGTTAATGCTTATATCAGTAAAAGCGCCCTGCGGCATAATTTAAAGGTCATAAAAAAATTAGCTGCTGGTAGCAAAATCATTGCTATGGTTAAAGCTAAAGCTAAAGCTAAAGCTAATGCTTATGGGCATGGTTCTTTGGAGATTGCAGAGATTTTATATGATGTAGATTTTTTTGGTGTGGCACGTTTGCATGAAGCATTAGCATTAGCATTAAGAAATTCAGGTGTACAACAGCGAATTTTCTTAACTGAAGGTTTCCTAGAAAAAGATGAACTTTATCAAATAGCTGAGAATAATTTAGAGATAGTTGTTCATCATGAGTGGCAACTGGAAATGCTCAATAATATAGAGCTTAAAAAGCCAATTTCAGTGTGGTTAAAAGTTGATACAGGTATGCACAGGTTAGGCTTTTCGGTTGATAAAATTGCAGGCGTATTAAGTTTTTTGTCTAACTGTCCCCAAGTGAAGCCTATAATCAATTTTATGACACATCTTTCTAGTGCTGATGAACCGGACTCGGCTAAAACGGCGGAACAAATTTCCTGTTTTAAGTCTGCGGTTTCAAATCATAAAGGGTTCTTTTCAGCAGCTAATACAGCAGCAATTTTTAATAACCCGGAAAGTCATATGGATTATGTACGACCAGGTATTGCACTATATGGAGCGAACCCTCTTTGTTCTTACAAGGGCACGTCTAATAATTATGAATTAAAGCCTGTAATGTCCTTGTTCAGTAAGGTAATAGCGATACAAGAATTAAGAACATTTGAGTCTGTTGGTTATAATCCTATTTGGAAGACCGACAGGCCAACTAAAATTGCAGTGGTCGCTATTGGTTATGGTGATGGTTATCCAAGACATGCAAAGGGTGGTACTCCTGTATATATTGATGGTCAATATTTCCCGCTTGTAGGTCGGATTTCTATGGATATGATTACTATTGATATCGGTGATGCCGATATTAAAATAACTGAAAAAGTAGAGTTATGGGGTGAAAACCTATCTATCAATATTGTGGCTGCTCATGCGGGTACCATATCTTATGAATTACTCTGTAGTTTGACTCAACGAGTTAAATACCATTATGTATAATATCTGATAATTTTCTAAAGGAAATTTAGTTAACTAGTGGTTTAAACTAATAAATAACGAAATATAATGAGCAAGATTAATAATGATTAAAGTAGTTATTTCAGCTAATACAAGTTGGTATATATATAATTTTCGTAAAAATACAATTTTAGCGTTAATTGCTAATGGGTATTCTGTAGTTGCAGTATCACCACGAGATGAATATACAAAAAAATTAGTAGATTTAGGCTGTTATTGGCACGATATAAAAATGGATCAATCTGGAACTAATCCCCTAAATGATCTTTTTACTTGTTTGAATTTTTATAACTTATTTAAAAAAATCAAACCTAATGTTGTATTAAATTTCACTCCAAAAAATAATATTTACAGTACTATTTCAGCGACCTTTCTTAAGGTGCCTTGCATTAATAATATTGCAGGTTTGGGTAAGGTGTTTGTTGATAAATCATTTACATCTAAGATTGCAGAGCACTTATATCGTTTCAGCCAACATAAAGCTAATAAAGTGTTTTTTCAGAATGAAGAGGACCGCAGTTATTTTGTTCATGCGGGCTTAGTCCCGGAAAAAATAACCGAAAGATTAAATGGCTCCGGTATAGATCTTGAAAGATTTACCTTATCACCACGGGAAAATAATAAGACTATACGTTTTTTGCTAGTAGCCAGGTTGTTAAATCAAAAGGGCATAAACGAATATGCAGCAGCAGCTAAAATTATAACCGAGAAAATGTGTGGTAAAGTTGAATTCAGGCTACTTGGTTTCCTTGATGAAAATAACCCTAATTCTATAATAAAGAGTGATCTAGAACATTGGGTTTCTGCTGGTTATATTAACTACCTAGGTATCTCTGACAACGTTGAATTAGAAATAAAACAAGTGGATTGTATGGTATTACCTTCTTTTTACAGAGAAGGCGTACCTAAGTCGCTGTTGGAGGGCCTAGGAGCTGGTAAGCCAATTATTACTACTGATAATATTGGTTGTAGAGAAACAGTTATTGCAGGTCGTAACGGCTTTTTGTGTGAACCGGAATCAGTTGATAGTTTAGTCGCAGCAATTGAAAAATTTATAAATTTAACTGTACATGAACGAAATGAAATGGGCAAAGTAAGTCGAAAATTGGCTGAAAATAAGTTTGATGAAAAGCTAAACATACAACGTTATTTAGACGCGATTGAGATAACATTAACCTGATTTTTATTTACCTATTAAAGATAATTTTTAGGTTTTCTATCTTCCGTAGACAGCTAAGTTAAGGCGTTATATAATTGCAGATATTGTTTAACAGAGCATTAAGGAAACAACACAAGTGAGTGCATATGCCATTACTTTTTTTTGTTTTTAGTGATCATATTTACGGTTAGTTTTACAAAATATGACAGATATAAGTAAAAATCTTCAAAGATATTATCTTTGCACCCATAAGTTGGCTCGGATAGTATTACCCATTGAGGGTCTGTTAGTACTGTGGAATAAGGTTAATATCTTTAATTTGAAATTATTAGACCTCGCCACTTGAAAATTAAAGTGCAAAGTTCGGAATATTTTAGTATTTAATAAATTTTTATGAGGTGATTAATGAAAGGTATAGTATTAGCAGGTGGTACAGGTACACGTTTGCATCCGCTTACTACAGTGATTAGTAAACAATTGATGCCTATATACGACAAACCGATGATTTATTACCCCATTTCAACTCTAATGTTAGCAGGTATTAGGGATATTCTTATAATCTCTACGCCTCACGACTTGCCTAGACTTAAACAATTGCTTGGTTCAGGTGACGCATGGGGCTTATCTTTTGAATATATGGAGCAACCGTCACCTGATGGGCTGGCTCAAGCGTTCATTTTGGGCGAAGACTTTATTGGTGACGACCATTGCGCATTAGTATTGGGCGATAATTTATATTATGGCCATGATTTACAAGTTTCACTGGCGAATGCAGCTGCACAACCTTCAGGTGCAACAGTCTTTGGTTATCATGTAAACGATCCAGAGCGATATGGCGTTGTGGAGTTTGATGAAAATTGGAATGCGCTGTCAATTGAGGAGAAGCCAACAAAACCTAAGTCAAACTATGCCGTTACCGGTTTGTATTTTTACGACAATCAAGTTGTGGAACTTGCTAAGAAAATTAAACCGTCACCCCGTGGTGAGCTTGAAATAACAGATTTAAATAATCTTTATTTAGAACAGAATAATCTGCGAGTCGAATTAATGGGGCGTGGCTCTGCCTGGTTAGATACGGGCACTATTGATAGCTTGCTAGATGCATCAAATTTTATAGCCGCAATAGAAAAACGGCAGGGTCTTAAAA
>NZ_JBLIEK010000203.1:0-4123 GCF_047632995.1 Psychromonas sp. | reverse complement strand
GAATTTTTAGACTATTGCGTGTCACTAATGTTGCTGGAGTGAACTCACTAAACCATGCGGTAAATAGTTTTTCATTGGCATCACGCAAACTTTGCGGCTTATTAACAATTAAGCAGCCTTCTTGTTCCGCGCGTTCCAGCAGGTAAGTTGCATAAATATATTCGGTGTCAAAGGGAGGATCTTTGCGCATTAATACCGCATCAAGATCAGAAAGAGGATGATCTACCGCATCTTCAAGTTGATAAAAATTATTAGCATCGCGCTGCACTGTTAGTTTTTTACTGCTTGCAAAACAGCGGCCATTTTCTAAAGACAGGTCCTGCATCTCTAAATAATACAGTTCCCAACCACGGGATTGTGCTTCCAATAACATCGCAAAACTAGCGTCTTTATGAATTTTAATATCTTTGATTGGATCCATTACGATCCCGATTTTAATGGTCATTTTATGTCCTATTTATCAGTTTTGCTGAGCATCTTATGCAAGGTCGCCAAAACGACACTGCAATGCGGTAATTGCACTGAGTGCAGCGGTTTCTGTGCGTAAAATACGCGGGCCTAATAATGTTTCTGTGAAGTTTAATGTTTCAGTCAAGGTTATTTCTTGATCGCTTAAACCACCCTCCGGGCCGATCAGTAAACGAATACGTTTGATTTCTGGCGGTAAGGTATTAATCGAATATTTAGCACGTGGGTGCAGTGTTAGTTTGGTGGCCTGCTCTGTACTGGCGCACCAGGTCGTTAATGTTTGGGTTTCATGAATAACCGGAATGATATTACGACCTGATTGCTCGCAGGCAGCCACGGCTATTTTTTGCCACTGCTGCTGTTTTTTAGCCATGCGCTGATCATCGAGTTTAACACCACAACGTTCGCTTAATAATGGTGTTATTTCATTAACGCCTAATTCTACGGCCTTTTGAATAACAAACTCCATGCGATCGCCACGTGAAATGACTTGCCCTAAGTGCAGATCTAACGGACTTTCATTATTCGGTTGATTAAATGAATTTATCAATGCGGTGCAACTTCGTTTCTGCACGTCAGTCAAGGTTGCCAGAACCTCCCCTCCAAGGCCATTAAACAGAATTATTTGTGCGCTAGCTTTTAAGCGTAAAACATGGATATGTTGTATCGCATCTTTTGAAAGCTTGACTTCAGAGGCAAGGGTTAATGTTTGTGGATCATAAAAACGAGGAATACGCATAATTATTATGTTTAAGTAGCGGGAAATAGTGCCAAGTATAACGTGAAAACAGGAGAGAAAACTATGCTAAAAATTTTTATCTAATCGAGTCCGATAAAAACATGCCTGAATAACGTCCTGAGCAACTTTACACGCACGTCAGTGGTTTATTTTTAAGTGCACTTTTAAAACCGGCTAAAGTCGCACTTTCAAAAATAGTGCATAAATCTCTTATCAGACTTGTTATAGATGTTGAATATCGCGTAATAGCTTGTCCGCCAAAGGTTATAAAATATCAACCTGAGAAAAAGTGCTTAAACCGTGAATGCCTATCTGATAATTTATGCAGGTTAAAATAGATGCCAGCTTGACATAAAACTCTATTTTAGTCTTTGCTGTTTATTTGATTTTGAATATCTTGTGATTTACTACTGTGCGCTAAGCTCAGGCTATTCAAAATCGTGCCATACAATTTTGAGCCATTAGAACAACTATCGTTATTGCTAAGCAACAAATAAAGTGAACAAGATCATGCCTTTTTGAATATCTTACTCATTTGAAAAGCTGCGCGCGGCTCCTTGATCATTACGCTTATCATTGTATTTCTTAGTTGTTTGACCATGGTCAATATGCGACAATTTAACATAATTATGCTATCTCGAATGTTTAGGAAAAACTTATGAGTTTGACGTCTTTAAGAAATAAATCCAGCGATCCCAAACAAGGGGTTTATTTTATTGGTACAACACCCCCCAAGCAGGATACAGCGATAGAATTGGTGGCTGGTATTGCAGATAAATTATTAGACCGACTTGATTCGATTGATTATGACGGTTTAATTGTTTATGACATTCAAGATGAAACTTCGCGTATTGATAAACCACGTCCATTCCCCTTTAAATATACCCATGATTCGCGTTTATATTCAAAAATTTTACATGATAAGTCGGCTAAGCCGGTGATCACTTATAAAAGTGTTTCTCAACGCGATGGGGTTGATTTTTCGCGCTGGTTGTCCGATGCATGGCACCAGTTTTCAGTGCGTGATATTGTTTTAGTCGGCAGCCCCTCGGCCAATAGTGATATTAAATTATCTTTAGCCGATGCCTATCAGGCCGTAAAAGATCATGATTTAGATTTTCATTTGGGTGGCGTGACTATTGCTGAGCGTCATAGCAATAAAGGTGATGAGCATCTGCGTATGTTGGCTAAAAATGAGCAGGGTTGTGAATTTTTCATTTCACAAGCTGTTTATAATGCCCAGGCAACCATTGATATGCTCACCCGTTATGCGCTGGAGTGTAAAAAACAAGGGAAAAAACCAAGACGTGTGGTGTTAACATTTTCCCCCTGTGGCAGTGCAAAAACTCTGGCATTTATTGAGTGGTTGGGGATTTCCGTACCCGAGGCGACCAGCCTGCGAATTCTTGAATCTGATAATCCATTAAAAGAATCGCTCTTAATTAGCCGAAATAATTTTGAACAGATTCTGCAGGCATGTCTCCCTTTGGATATTCCGTTAGGTTTAAATATAGAAAGCTTAACCAATCGTAAAGAAGAGATTGATGCAGCCATATTATTATTCAAATTGTTAAAAGCAACATTAGATCTTAAGTTGGCAGAATCACAACTGTAAGTTTGATTGAGATACCCAAACTACTTGAATATGCAGATTCAGAGTTTCGCCCGGATGCTAGAACAAGGCGTAACATGATGAGAATGGTTATTCCCTTTTCAAGTGTTACAACGCAGTGCTAGCTTTCGGGCGAATCTCCCGAAGGGCAAGGCGATAGACGATGATCGATGTTGTTAGAAGGCTTTGATTTAGAATAACTAGATGATCAGCTTCTGCCTGTAATATCATCATTTATCGTCTTACTGATGCCTGCATCTTCAAGTAATTTGGGTAATATAATAGGATAGATAAATGTCTCTCAGCAGACAGGCACAGACAGAGTTAATACGGGTTGCCGCTAAAGCCGGGCAACTATTGCATCAGCACGGGGCAGAAAGCCGTTTAGTGGAGCAAACAACACAACGTATAGGTGTGGCACTCGGTGCACGAAGTATTGAGTTGTCCGTTAGCCCCGATGCAATAGTGATTACCAGTTTATTTGATGGTGACTGCATTACAACCACGCGTCGTTGTTACGATCGCGGTCTTAACATGCAGATGGTATGTGATGTACAACGCATCTGTATTATGGCTGAAAAGAAACTGTTGGATGCAGAGCAGGTAAAAGAACGATTAAATCGTTTAAAACCGATGAAATATAATCGTTGGGCCGTGGTCTTCATGATTGGTCTGGCATGTGGCAGTTTCAGCCATTTTTTCGGTGGAGATTGGCAAGTTTATATCACCACTTTTTTTGCTTCCGCAGGGGCGATGATAATACGTCAAGAGCTTGCTCATCGCCATCACAGCCCGCTGGTCAATTTTGCCATCGCGGCTTTTGTTGCGACCACTATTGCAAGTCTTGGCGTTGTTTATGAATTTGGTGAAAAACCTGAAATCGCACTGGCGGCTTCGGTCTTATTACTGGTTCCCGGTTTTCCGCTGATCAATGCCGTTTCCGATATGCTCAAAGGACATATCAGTATGGGGATCGCTCGCTGGGTATTTGCAAGCTTGTTAACCTTGAGTGTGTCAGTTGGAATAGTCGCTTCCATGACGTTAACGGGGGTTGTTGCGTGGATAGGATAATGAAAATCAGACTCTTATTGGCTAACAAGCTTTGCTTTTCCTCCGGGGACGTTGGCTTGGGCATTTTTTGCAGACCCGCATTAAGGAATGCTTAAAATGGATTTAATAACCTTATTGATGATAGATGCATGGTTTGCCTGGATCCCCGCGGTTGGTTTTGCAATGGTCTTTAATGTGCCTAAAAAAATGCTTATTTACTGCGCCGTTGGCGGCGCATTTGCGCACAGTTTTAG
>NZ_JBLIEK010000202.1:0-4125 GCF_047632995.1 Psychromonas sp. | reverse complement strand
TCAAACGATATATTTACCCTGCAATTAATGCTTTAAAAGATTATCACGAATTATCAGATCAAACCGTTGATATGAGATACCGTTTCAATGTGAAAGACTGTCATTATTTAACACCTTACTTTGAATTAATGAATAGACGCAGAGAAAAAATTGAAAACTTGGTGATAGAGCTTTACCAATCGTCCGGACGTTTACTGCCTATGTCGCAGGAGTTAAAAGATACTTATAGTTCTATGATTCAAAAAGCAATGATGCAAGAGACTCACGGTCAAACTCTGAGTAGAGGCATAAACGATATGATAACGGCCACCGAACGGCTCGATGGTCTTTTAACTAATATATTTAGTGAAGTTGATGCCGCAGGAGTTGTCGTAAATAATGCAAAACAAGGTACAGCAGATACTACGGCTAGTTTGAACCAATTAACAGCTCATATTGAAGATACAGCTCTTCATATTGATCAACTAAAAACGGACAGTGAACAAATTAATGCCATCACAGATGTTATTAATTCTATTGCCGACCAAACAAATTTACTTGCCTTAAATGCGGCCATAGAAGCGGCAAGAGCGGGTGAACATGGTCGAGGTTTTGCCGTTGTAGCCGATGAAGTTAGAACCCTAGCAGAGAGAACAACACAATCGACAAAAGAAGTTCGAGAGATCGTGACACAAATTCAGCAAAGCACGGCCTCTGCGCATCAAGTGATGCAAATTGGCAGAGAATCAGCACAAGATACGTTAAAACTTTCTCATGAAGCAAATGAGCAATTGATTCAAATTGAAAGCTCAATGACATCAATCAATGATGAGTCTGAGCAAATCAATGAATCTCTTCACGCTCAAAAATCGATTTCTGATGATGTTCAAGATTCGGTTCGTGCCATAGTTGAAATAAACAGTGGTGCATTAGAAAACTCTCAAATTCAAACCGTTACATCAGAAGATATGCTCAATCTGGCCAATAAATTAAAATCTAATTTTGAGCAGATTTCATTTACCGAAACCACTTGGGAAACACCAAAAAGAACTAATAAACGCCATGAATCAATACAAGAAATATCAGAGGATGATGGTGTTGAACTGTTTTAATATATATTGTTTTACAGCTTTTATATTTAGGTGTTTTGTGGGTGCTAATTAGCGTTGTTTGACTGTTGCTTTACGTCCGCTTAGCCCAAGATAGTGGTCAGTCGATGAAACCATTTGTATGACTATACTGAGCGAAAACTTGCCGTTAGCAAAATGGCGACTGACGACCTATAGCGGTCGTAAGAGAGTTCGAACTATCAGACTATATTGAGCGAAAAACAATCATACGATTAATCAAATGTGACTGACGGCAATGAGCGAACCAGTCATACGATTAATTAGTTGTGAAGATCGCCTTTACTGAGAAAGGGGTCGTTCATAACTTTTTGTATAATTGACGTTTTATGTCATTAATGAATTTTCGATATTTAAAAAAGGGAATATTCACTAATGGTAACTTCAGTTTAAATACTGCCCTGCGACATAATGGCAATAATTCATCGTACAGTGAGTAATGTGGAGCCCACCGGCAATTTCATAGAATGTGTTGTAAGGTCATGATGGAAAAAGAAAGCAAGGCTGAACATCTTAATCCTTGCAAAGATTACAAGGGCGACACTAGTATTCGATGGTAAAACTTGAAAGCTCTTATCTATAAGTAGCTTCGAAATCAGTTTTTACTAAATGAACAACATTAAATGCGGACCGCGCTTTATTTAAATTTACAGTGCGTTTCGTTTTTTCAAAAAATTAACTAGCGCTTTGATTATGCGATAATAAACCTAGTATTTCTTCAAACGGTTGAGGTCTATGAATACCGTAACCTTGAGCATAATCAACTCCAAGTTCGCTTAACATTGCTTTTATGCCCTTGTTCTCTACAAATTCAGCAATTGTTTGCATCCCCATGATGTGACCAATTTCATGAATTGCCTTAACCATGGCATGGTCTATTTTATCTTCCATCATATCTTTTACAAAAATCCCATCTATTTTGAGATAATCAACTGGAAGGTTTTTTAAGTAACCAAAAGAAGAAAGTCCACTGCCAAAATCATCGAGAGCAAACTTACAACCCAATTTTTTAAGCGCTAAAATGAAGCGCTCTGCCACCACGATATGAGAAATAGCTGCTGTTTCTGTTATTTCAAAACAGAATTTCTTACCATCAATTTTATACTGACTAAATTTTAAGATGATAAATTCTAAAACGCTCTCGTCAGTCAAAGAGTGACCAGAGAGGTTTATTGAAATAAAGTCAACCTTATCTAAAAAGGAAGGATTCAAGTGCAACAAACAAAAAGTTTTGTCTATCACCCAAAGATCCAATTGCACGATGAGATTGTATCGTTCTGCCGAGGGCAAAAATGCACCAGGCGGGATAATTCCGCCGTTTACATCTTGCATTCTAACAAGTAATTCATAATGCGCTTTATTGCTGTCCTTGAGTGACTCAATACTTTGCGCATATAAGCAAAAGCGGTTTTCGGCAAGCGCTTTTTGAATGCGATTAACCCATTGCATTTCACCATGTCTTTGGGTTAAATCTTCATCGTTATCATTATAAATATGAATGCGATTACGCCCATAATCTTTAGCTACATATACCCGTGATCAATGAAAACGCTTGATTTTCTTAAAAAAGGGATCAGGATACAGCCATGCAAAAAATATCCCTCACACCAGACCAAAAGTCAGCATTAGAGTTACAGCACAAGAAATGTCGTGACCAGCGTGAGTGTGACCGGATAAAAGCGGTATTGTTGCGAGATGAAGATTGGTCAGTCCCAAAGATCGCCCAGGCCTTACGTATCCATGAAACGAATGTTCTGCGTCACTTAAAGGATTTTATTAAACACAAAAAGCTTACCTCTACCAGTGGTGGCTCTCAGAGTTATCTGAATGCAGAGCAAACGCAACACCTCATCGACCATCTTTGTGACGTCACCTATTTACACACTCACCAAATAGTGGCGTACATAGAAGAAACATTTAAGGTTGTGTATACGGTATCGGGACTCAACAAATGGTTACATCAGCATCAGTTCAGTTACAAACAGCCAAAAGGTGTTCCCCATAAGTTTGACGTGGACAAACAAACGGCATTTATTGAGTATTATAAACAGCTAAAAGCCAACCTAAGTGAAAACGAGCCCTTGTTATTCATGGACGCGGTGCATCCTACCCAGGCCACCAAAATAACGTCGGGTTGGATAAAAAAAGGCGTGGATAAACTGATTAAAACCACCGGCAGCCGAACCCGTCTCAATATTGTTGGTGCGATCAGACTCGGTCATTTAGAGGAAGCGGTGATAGAGCAATATGATAAAACCGTTAATGGGGAGTCGATTGTGGACTTTCTCACTAAAACTCGGAATGCTTACCATGCAAGCGGCACCATCCACTTGGTACTGGATGGTGCCGGGTACCATCGTTCGGGCTTGGTGACGGAGGCAGCAGAAGAACTGGATATTACGTTGCACTTTTTGCCGCCCTATAGTCCCAACTTAAACCCGATAGAACGCCTCTGGAAAGTGATGAACAAACATGCCAGAAATAGTCAATATTTTGCGACGACCAAAGAATTTCGACGGCGAATAACGCATTTTTTCACAACCACGTTGCCTGATATTGCTGATTCACTTGGAAGTACCATCAATGACAATTTTCAACAATTCAAACCTGCATTTTGAAGATGCTTGGGTATAGACACAAAAGCAAAGGATTATTTACCACAGAGGGCACAGAGAACACAGAGGAGATGAAGATGAGTATTGCGGCTTCGCCGAAAAGCCAGCCGAATATTTAATCTTAACATTCTTTCCCTCTGTGTAGCGCAGCGCTCGGCGCCCTCTGTGGTTCAAAATCCTTTATTCTTTGGCTTTTAGCATTTAAACGCTTTTTACTCTGTGGTTTATATCTTTAACCTTTGGATGTTTTTTTTAAAGCTAACACCGCTGTTTTAGCCGTTCTGCTAAATTTCCATTGTAATCCGGCTAAGCCTTTCCTACTATGTGCTTTAGTATCAAGAACTATACCTATAAGTGGTGCTGTAATGTTAAATCGTCTTCAAGAATCCGATATCAAATTATTG
>NZ_JBLIEK010000201.1:0-4169 GCF_047632995.1 Psychromonas sp. | reverse complement strand
TTTCCTAATATTTTACTGAAAGGTTTTACCTATGCAAAGCATTCTATATGTCTATAATTGCGCGTCTAGTGATAAACGGTTTTAATTTAAAATGAATGCTCCAAGATGTATATTAATGTTCAGCAGCTCAATCGTGGGGAATGAAGTTTATCTTCAACATACCATCCCTTTGTTGACGCAATATTTACCTAACATAGAAGAACTACTCTTTATCCCATTTGCTGGTGTGTCGGTGAGTTGGGATGATTACACGGCAAAAGTACAAAACGCCCTACCCGACTATCAAGTCAATGGCATTCATCAATTCCCCAACGCTCAGCAAGCATTAGAAGACGCTCAAGCCATATTAGTAGGTGGCGGAAATACATTTAACTTACTAAACCAACTTTATCAACAAGACTTGATTTGTGTAATAAAAAGCCAAGTTAATAGAGGCATACCATATGTGGGATGGAGTGCAGGCTCAAACATTTGCAGCAATAGTATCCGCACCACTAACGACATGCCCATAATACAACCACCTAGTTTTGATGCTCTTAACTTCTTACCTTTTCAGCTTAATCCTCATTACACCGACTACCAAACCCCTGGCCATAATGGCGAAACGCGCGCACAGCGTATCGAAGAGTTTTGTATGTTAAATCCTAATATTCCGGTAATTGGAATTCGTGAGGGTACAGCCTTGTTGTTACAAGGGAAATCTTTGGTCTTGAAGGGTGAATTGGATGGAGTGGTATTTGAAGGTGGCGAGCAAATTGTTATTAAACCAGAACAGGATTTGAGTAAGTATTTAAGTAAGTGTTTGAAGATTTGATTTAGAGACACGAATTGGTTCCGTAATTGGTATTCATGTATGCCCTGAACGTTGCCCATTTAAACTATAACTGGGCTCTACTGTAATTTTACACCTTATTAAATTGCACACTTCAAGCATGCAAAACTATATTTAGCTATCTGCCTAGTAATAACAATATCCTTGTAACTTAAATTTTTGAAAAATTAAGAAATACCTAAAAGTGAAATCAAAAATCGAAACACCACTATTGAATTACAATAAAATTATGACGAACAATTTATTAATATTTATAGACGGGCTGATATTGATTCGCATTGCTGATTGATAATATTTTCGATTTCATCAAAAGGAATAGGTTTAGTGAAAAGAGGTATCCCCGCTGGCAATCCCCCTTTTTGATCAATCTCTGCTTTTGATAGTCCTGAAACAACCATAATCACCATATCGTTGAAAGATTCCAATTTAGAAAGTGCTTGCAACATATGTATGCCATTTATATTTGGCATTTGAATATCCGTAATAACAACATCTGGTTTCCAAGATCCTATTTGTATTAATCCCTCAAAACCATCTGTAGCTGTTTTCAAAATAATGGGTAAATTCCAGCCTTCAATTGTCATTTTATACAACACAATTAAATCGGGCTCGTCTTCTATGACTAAAACACGAGTTAGTCTCTGATCGCCGGAGTCATTAGTATTTTTCTTAAGTTGTGCCTTAAAAGCTTCGATTTCCTCTAGATTGAATCGCCTATGGCCCCCAGCTGTTTTCCAAGCTTTTAAAATTCCTGATTCTGACCATAGTTGTATGGTACGAGTTGTCACCTCTAACAAACTGGCAGCTTGCTTTGATGAGCAGTGTGTCACTTTTAACTTAGAGGTTTGATACATTTAATTGCACTCATTAATTTTCTACCCATCCCATTCTTTCCGTATTTTCCGAATTTATACTAAACTCTATCAATAGTCAACTATATGAAATAATTGGTCCCAATTTTTGGGTTACGATTAGTAAGTTTAATTGTCGAGAATGTGGTTTTCTAAATTTTATAAACTATCCAAAATGAGCAATATAAATAATGTAGACCATTGGTTATTGCTGTTTCTATTATCAGGTCGACTATTGCAGAAAAGGCAATTTTTTTTACAAAAAAATAAAATTTCATAGGTGTTTCTGCAAAATTATAGTTAATGCTAATACGGCGTTTTCGATATGAATAAGTTTATGCATCCCCTTATTATTTCTAAGGTGCATTGGGCAGAAATAATACATTTCTTGCCAATTATTATGGCGAGTCCTTACAAATTTTTATTTTATTATTCATCACAAATTATTGAAAATTAAACATTATTATTTGATTTAAACATACAGTGCTCATATTGAAAATTGATGCAATTAGTTTATTAATCAATTTTACCCTATTCTTTATCCGCCAAAAGCGTGATTAAAGACAATGAAAAATTAATATCAAAAATGACTACTTTACAACAAAAAAGCTTTAACAACATTGGGCTCAAATCAAGTGCCATTATTTTGTTTGACTATCGCGAGTACTTTTTTTTCGTTCAATACAGGACGATAACATCTGTCCATCCTAGAACATCAGAGAGTCTGTTCAAGTGACAACCTTCGCACTTAAAGGGATCTTCTTACATAATAAATTTGATGGGTATCAACTGCTTTCGAACTCCTCATGGTCTGCCCGAGACACTTTTTAAGCATTTGTTATACTGGAGCGTTTAAAGCCTTGAAATATCCCTAACATAATCTGAGAATTACATATTAGTACTCAGTTTACTTCGATTAATCTTTAGATTTTTTTGATAAAGTGATTCTATATATGAGCTCGAACATTAGCTCGCATGATCCACAGAAAAATAAGAGCCAATATGACAATATGTTTCTTAATCTCGCTATATTTGAGCTCTGTCGAATTCGCCAAGTACCTGATTAGTTAAAAAATAAGATGTTCCAGTTACTTAAAATATATTTATTTTTAAATAAACAAAGCTGTAAAGTCTTGAGCATTCTTAGTCTGCTGTTATATTTTTATGCACTTGCAGTGCAATTGGGAATACACAATAAAAGTTCTACTTTGAAAAATAACAGCTAAATAAACAGCTTATCTTAATGCACATAGATTATTTTCAGATCCATACAATGCGTGATAACTAAATTCAAAGTCCACTCTGACTGAGCTACTAAATCTAGTTGATCGTCAACAGTTAAAATTATGTCTTTACACATTTTTTTCGCATCTGCAGGTTAACTTTTGACTATTGGTAACCACACAGTTACGACCATTCCTTTTCCTTGAGCAGTAACAAACTCGACCTCTCCTGCGTGAATAGACACTATTTCTTTAACCAGTGAGACACCCAAACCTGAACCGGGCGTTGCACCCGAATTATCAGCTCGGTAAAACCGCACTCCAAGATGACTAAACTGATGAGGTGTCATACCAATACCTTTATCAGTTATGCTGACACCAAACTGCCTATATCCGTTTTTTTTTCTCTCGCTTGTAGTCAAAATAACGTATTTATGATCAGGTGAATATTTACAAGCGTTACTTAACAAGTTTATGAATACCTGACGCATTTTATCGTCGTCAAACGTTAATGTTGGCCAATATTTTAATGTCTGAATGTCCACTTTATGATCAGTAAATGCCCCCTCAGTTTCGGTACATGACTGTTTCACAATCTCTTCAAGTGAATTATTAGCCATATTAAAATCTTTACCCGCTCTTGCTTCAATACGAGACAGATCGAGCAGCTCATCAAGTAGTTTTTTAAGATTACCTGACTGTCGATGAATGGTTTCAATTATTTCATGTGAAACTTTTTTATCGTAATCACGATGCTTTAATAATTCAGAAAAACCATAGATACTGGCTAGTGGTGTCCTCAGTTCATGGGCTGCCGTTGATAAAAACTCACTTTTCATCCTGTCCACTTCTTTTTCATGGGTCACATCTCTGAAATAGAATACATATCCTTCTGCTTTTCCCTTTAATCCAAGCAGTGTTTTGATATTAACGTGGAGAATACGTGATGCCGGACGTGACAAATATATCAGTTGTTGAGTATCACCCTTGTTGATAAATTCTATATTATTCATCTTTTTTGAATCAAATAAACTGACCATTAATTCATTAAAAATGTGCGTGCTTTTACCGATTAACGTATCCGCTTTTAGCCCAGTCATAGTTAAAAAAGCGGGGTTGATATATACAACATTATTATCTGTGTTGGACAGCACAAATCCGTCGGGGCTTAAGATTAATATTGTATTCAGTTCACGCGTTCGCTCGGTTATTTTATGTTCCATTTCAGCTTGACTATTATTTAGCTCGCCATAACTTTTTTCT
>NZ_JBLIEK010000200.1:0-4246 GCF_047632995.1 Psychromonas sp. | reverse complement strand
GGGGAATCATCAGCATGTTGATTAACAAAGTCGGCAGCACCTAAGCGAAAATAATTGGTATTAATTTCTGGCTTGGCCACATTAATATCGGTTAATTGCACATTAAAAATGCGTGATAATAAGGACATCAATTCATCCCCACGCAAAAATGACAAGAATTCCCGAGCTATATTTGAATAGGCACTACTATTGCTATGCGCCTGGCGTTGCCAAACATCCCGCTGCACGAAGCGTTCATCCATGCTGGTGTTTTGCCACTGCACGTCATCGACATATAAAGCAGAATAAGTGTGTGTTTGAGCTTGCCAGCAATGTGCCTGATGCAAAACTGCCATTACTTCATCGAGTTTGGTAATATCAAATAAATTGTCGATAACAATATAATTGGGAATAGAGTTCAATAGAGACTCTCGATATGCGTATATCGCAGAATCGATTATTTTATCTTCATTCAGCCACATTAAAACAACTCGCTTGTATTGTTAGATAACTTCCTAAAGCTTTATAATACAGGCTTGAACACTAATTCCTATAATTTGAATTTGCTCTTTTAAATTAAACTCAGTAAAAAGCCATCATAATGATTGTCTAAGGTTTATAATTTAGTTGCTTGGTTTATATTGTAACGTTCTATTTATTTTGGGGTGATTTCGCTTCGAATCTGTTCATCATGGGTCAAATTCTTCTGTTAATATTGTTATTGGCGAGCTTCAGTGTCATGGTAGCGGCTGACCTATTGAGAAAAATTGCCTAGCTTGTCACGCTCGATACTCGAGAACATTGCTAAATGAAAACACAAATTGAGGTATGTTTTTAAGGTTGGTTGGTAAGCATTTACTGTCGCAAAATCCTCTGTTTATGATGAAAATCTCCTACTTCTCTTGTTTTAGATTGCCTAAAGAATGTTGATCAAAAAGATATACTTGGCTCTCATCAAAATAATTATAAAAACCAAATGTATAAAAAATTTTACTCTTTTAATTACATCACTGAAGCCGTCATGTCTGACACTCAGAGTATGGCATGCAGCTCATAATTATTTTCGACTTTTGATAAACCGAATAGATTGGTAGGTTTATGTTTATTTAAATAAGCCAGTAATTTACTCATCAAGATCCTTCATGATATGTCATGAGATACCCTTTGTTCCGAACTGTAATTATTTCCAATCCAGTTCTACTCAATAATGTACGTAATGATGAGACCATGACATTGACGTTATTAGCAATCTGACAGTCAACTCCCCATACATAGTGGAGCAAAAACGCTCTACTTAGCGTTTTATTCTGGTTATGCTTAAAAGCGCATAGCATCCTAAATTTTTGTTCATTTAACGTGACCTTTTTATCGCCAAATGTTATCGATGAGCGCGTTATAAAGACTTCAGGAGTTAACCTTATTTTACTAATTTTATGTGGACATGAAAAACAAAATGAGTCACATACTTGAATTTTATTTTGAGTACTAATTAATTTTTTTTTGGCAGCCTTTGTATTGCCCAGAGATATATTAACACCCTCATCTACATCGTTAATATGGTTCGTCAACCTGCTGTCGTAAGTATCGTTATACATCGCCACCCCTCCCTTCCATGGGTTACATTCATTAAATAACAATCTTAAAAAGCCTCATCATATTAGTGAGAGACATTGTAAGCTCGACTTGTCTTACTACCCCCGTTCTCTCATGCGCGGTGGTCTCCATCTTACACGAAGCACTAGATCGCTTTTTCGCCCTTAATATTCATACATGTCATAAAAGTCGTAACTGTTTACTTCTCAATTGAGCTTAGAACACACGAGCCCCTTCAGTGATAACTTACTTACGTATCAATCTTCGACTGCCCGACAACTTACATCAAGCTCGTCTGACATCAAACAATTATTATTATTATTATTAATGTTAACAGTTTTCTTCATTACTATGATTTTATTGGATTTTATTGCATGCCATTAGACTTGGTTACGTTCTCTTACAAAATGATTAAAACATTTTATCGTGTGCGCTTTGAGCCTAACTCATATGGTCTATTTCGTAAACTCAGCGAAAAAGATCAATTTTTAGATTATTAATTTGAAGTTAGAGAGTGAGAATCGTTGTTTTTATCGGTGCCGACCATAAAAAATGATCTTGTGCAAAGAATCTATCGCTCATCAATAGTTTTCGCAATATTTCATCAAAGCTGAAATTGCCCATGAAAAGCAAGGGTTTTGCTAAGTGACAAACCTTTTACCGTTCAACTTATTAGTGTCAATAAAGCCAATACTATTGTCCATGGTCTCGCATCGGTGTAAATGACGAATGCGAACAGTCGGAAGGAGAAAAAATGAATTTTATACTTTTTATACTTTTTATACTTTTTATACTTTTTATACTTATTGTGCTGACTGCTACTAAAGTCTATTTTTTAAAGAATCGCTAATTTTTAATCTTACACGCACTTTATTCTTTTAGTCTCGACCTAATCGGGCAACTGGCGTTAACCATTTGAGGAGGTTAGTTTGTATGATTGGAGACATAATTAACACCCATAAGTATAAAAGTGGTGATCGCACGAAACATAAATCCACTTCAAAGGTAGATTACTGCACTGGACATTGTGTTGTTTGCCCAAAAACCAAAAAAGTTATGCAAATTGGTGTAGACGTTTATATTGAACCAAACAGAATGGTTATAAGGGATAAGCAATACCGGATATCTAATCCTATGTTTCGGATTCTGTGCGCCTTCCACGAACATCAGGAAGAAGTGCTAAGCAGAGACTTTTTGCTGGCTTATGCTTGGGGTGAAAACAATACAGTAAACAACAGTGTGACCGTCGCCATATCTGAATTAAGGGGGTTATTGTCTAGTAAATCGGGTCTGGAAATAGCTACTGTCCAAGGCAAAGGCTATCGAATGTTCAAAACATATCAAGATATATGTCAATGATAGAAATTCAGTCTTTATCCGTCTTGCATAAAAGCAAAAAATATATTGTGCACCCTAGAGTTGAGTTAATCACCGACTGTATGTCTAATAAACGTGGTATTTATGAGGCTCTATGTCTTGTAATGAACGATGATACACAAACATGCCCCAAACAATTTTTTGATGAGTTGAGCAGTCGCGAAACGTACATGATTTATCGCCACACATTAGACGATCTAAAGGCACAAACAGCCGCTACTATTTTACTCAATGTGAATATTAATTTTTTAGAGTCAAAATACGTTGAACTGCTTTTATCAGAATTCGGCAGCGATAATATCATATGGGAACTAGTCGAAAGCAGTCATTTGCATTCAATAATCCACATTAGAGATCGGTTAAGTGAGATTAGAAAAAATCCTAGAGTTCGCATTTGGCTGGATGACTTTGGAACAGCCCGAGCGAATTTTGATGTTGTGAATGTAATAAATTTTGACGGTATAAAAATGTCAAAAAATCTTTTTTGGGATTTATATGAAAATGACCAAACTTTGTTAAAACACATGATTAAAATGATGAAAAGAAAGTCTGACAAAGTAATAATTGGCGGTGTTGATAATTTTGACAAGTATGTTTTTTGCAAAACACAGCAGTGTCTTATGCAAGGCTACTTCTTTGATGAAATTAAAAATAGCGCCGTTTCTTGACTATGAATTCTCAATTACACCAAACTACGTTGAATCTAATATCGTTGATACAATTTTATCAACGAGTTAATGCCGATAACGAAAAGCTAAGGTGTGCGATAACATTTTCTCAATTACTCACGATGGGGGGAGTTGAAAAATCAAGTGAAAAAGAAAAGTTGAGATTCTGCTCAGACGCTGTGGAAGCCATTTCATCAGTCGTTGTTGAAAGTAAATCCAAACCTATAAAGACGGAGTCTATTCCTCCACTCTTAGACAGAGACGAATTAGATTTTATACAAGACATGATGTTAAGTGAAGATTGAAGCAACGACGAATATGAAAGTAGTGAAGTAAATACTCAGAGCCAAATGGATTTTTATGGTATTTGAGTTTTTGTGTTTACCAGTTTTGTTGTTATGCACTTACCTTTGTAGCCGCTTTTTATTTATTTCTAATTGTTTAGTATTAGTTTAAGGTCAGCCGGACACTCCAAAAATAGACAAATAAATACATCGTAAGTTACTTATCTAACCTATTCTTGTGTAATTATATTTACATTTATTATTTGTGTAAATAAATAGCGTAATAAAATAAGCGATTTCAACCACCTTTTCCGCCGCATAACTCCACTAAGTATGAACCGTTTT
>NZ_JBLIEK010000199.1:0-4282 GCF_047632995.1 Psychromonas sp. | reverse complement strand
ACTTTGGCTCTTGCTCTTAATTCAACGTGAGCTAAAAATTAAACCATAGGTTTAACAAGCACAAAAAAAGGTCTTGGTATAAGCCAAGACCTTTTTTCATAATTGGTGCGATGGAGAGACTCGAAGTGACGACATAAGATATTGATTACAATAAAAATCACTTAATCAACAAAATCCTAGTGTTACCACCAGTGTTACTAAAAAACAAAATCATCTTAATAATCACTGTCTCCAAAGTGTCATAACTACCCATTGGGGATTTCATTTATCAACTTAATTTTTGTTACTAAAACATAAAGTAAGTTTTTGCTCTATTCCATAAAGTTAGTCGTTGGTGGAGTAAATCTACGACTATTTTTATATTTGTGATACAGCTATATTGAAGCGTTAAGAATTTTAGTCATTTTATTAAGTAGCGCTGTATGTTCTGTACTTTTCTCTATCTGATTGGGACTAACAGCATATTGCCCTAATGAATTCAATTGTTCTATTTCTAGAACAGCATTTACTGGACTAGCGCATACTGAACCACTTTCTTTTGCAAGCTTATCCATAGCATCCATAATTTTTATCTGCTTATCTAATTCCAACTTGTTGGCACCTTTGCTCATATTAACTTCCCCACCAGTAAATATATCTCCACCATTATTTTTACAAATATTGTAGGCTTCCCATGATTCATTAGGTGTTAATGAATTAATTGTTCCATTATCAACTAACCCTAGCATACCTTGTTTTTTAAATCCCGCTAGATTCGCAGCAATGATTTCCCTAATGGGATGTAGTATGTTGGAATTAAGTCTATTTCTTTTATACTTTTTTGAATGTTTACCTGACCCTATAGCATACGAATCTTTGGGGATTGAAGGATCTTTCGATATCCGATATATTTCTTGTTCATTATTTTCATTAGGGTTCGGAGGAGAGTAGGCAAAAAGCTTTAACTCGCTATCTACGTAACGAATAATAAAAAACTGAAAAACATTTTGTTTAGCAAAATCAACAAGAGCATCTAACAAACTATCTGAATTAGCTTTACCGGTGTGAAGTGTCATGAACATTTTAAACATTACATTCATCCCCGCAAAGCCATATAACGCACCATCAAGCGTTACCGTTTTTTTGTAATCTTTTGAATCAATCCATTTCTGAAGAAGGTTATTTGTATTATTTACAAATGATACGCGGCTATCACTAGCCATATAAGCACCACTTATATTTTTTCTAAATATTGTTGTAGTCAAGAATAATAAAGTCCATTTAAATTTTCTCATATTCTACAACTCACACCCAATATTATACAAACGTATTTTATAAATATTAGAGTGTTTCATACCTAAAAGGCAAAAATACGCACATCCCAAGTTGCGATGAAAGCTAGGGTCAGCGATGTCGGGTCACTTATTATTAATGCTCCAACCGATAGCATCAACAAACATTAAAAAGTTATCAATATATTCAGTTTAGACTACAAACGCTATTCACTCATCTGAGCCGGTCATTATAAGCCGCCCATGCTGTTAAACATGTAATTTCAACTTATCTGACCATAGACACTAATAATATAAAATGAGTCCGGAAATGCCCTTTTATAGTGGGGAATAATGCCCATTTTCAGGCCTAAGAGTCATTTATCAAGCATGAATTTATGGAGTCCCCATAAGCCACTGTAGCCGTTTCTTTGTAGTAGTCTATAAACACTTCTCTCAGTCCACTTATTGCCTACACTGCTAAGAATTCCATGGTGTTCAAGTATTCGGCATATGGCTCTATAGCTTGGAATACGATACGAATACCCCACTGTTCGAGTAATTTTATCAATAACTAGTTGGTTATGTTTAGCTTGTTCAAGTCGTTTCATGTAGTAACCTACTAAAGATACTCAATCAATTGATCACCAAAAGTTGTTTTCATTTGTGCCATTGCCATAGGCCAGTATTTTTTTTCTAACTCGATTATCTTATTTCTTTTTTGCTCAAAAGTTTCCCAGCGTGCCCATTTAGGCTTAGGCCAATATGCGACTTGTTCAAACATATTGTTTACGTCAGGCCAATCGTTACCCCACAATTCCACTCTTAACTTTCTAATACGCCTCATAAGTCGCTCTTGGGGTCGTTCACTCTGGCTAGCGTAATGTAAGCCGATACATTGCCTACAACCAAAGGCGTATTTAATCGCGTATAGATGCTGGCGTTGTTTTTGGCAGTATGGGCAAGTTATGTATAGTTTATTACTTGCGCTGCTGTGATCGAGCTTGAGGGCTATTTGGTGAGGCTTTTCGTTTATTGTAAATGTTATAAATCGAAAGCTATTTTCATTTTCTGTTAAGGCTAGTTTTCGATGTTCATCGCTCAGGTAGTCAGAGTTGAGCAAATAGCTACCTATTGGCTTTGTTAGTAGTGATTTAAATATATTGGCATGGATACGATGATATTCACCAGTGTACGCCCTGTTTTGTGTTCTGCCATAGTGGTGGCCTTTAGGCATTATTTTTTACTCCGAAAAACTACAACGAAAAAATATCGTTTTCGCCAGTTTCGTTTCGCGCTGTACATACGCTTACTTGCTTAATAGGCGCACAAACAAAAGGCATAAATTTAGTTAAGAAGTTTAATCTTTGAACAGGATCCTTAATTGTTGCGAGTGTTGCTGGTAAATTGGCTAATTCATCTTGAATGGCATTATTAATTAAATGCCGTATATCGCCAGCCATATACTTACTGTTGTGTGCTTTTTTGTTTGTAGTCATGTGAAAATGGCTCAAGTGTAACTATAAGTTTACATTGTATCATATTTTGTCTTGTGCGAAAAACAGGGGCTAACATTGCTTGAAATAAAATCTATTTAATATTTTGATTTATATATTAATAGTAAGTATCGTGGGTTCAGCAAAATACAACACTTTAAAAAGGATCTTTACCTTGAAAACAACCTCTCTATTTGGAGCTATTACAATAGTCCTTATTCTATCAGCTTGTGCAGGTAGGCCAGCAAATCCAGTGTTAGTTCAACAGTATGGTGATAACAAAAAGTCCTGTTCAACATTAGAAAAAGAAATGGTTCTAATTCAAACAGATATACAAAGATTAATTCCAGAAACCGAGAAAACGGGAACTAATACGGCTCTAGGTGTAACAGGTTTTTTCTTTATCGTACCTTTGTTCTTTATGGATTTAAGTGAATCAGAACAGATTGAGATTAATGCGTTCAGACAAAGATATAATCACCTAATGATTATAGCCAGCGAGAAAAAGTGTGATGTTGATGCTGAAGAAATCCCTGACTTCAATAAAAACAATTAATTTACTTTTTATTTCACTTTAATCCTACTAGTCCCATAATTCTTAGTTTGTTCTGGCTTGTAGCCTTTTCCCCTAGCTTTGGCTAGGTATGAAATACGCCAAATCGCGGCTTGTATTGATTTATAGTTATCACGTTCTAAATTGTAGTAGCAGTTTTTGGGTGTGTACTCTAACGAGTGATTTAAATGCTGTTCCCATATTTCTTTTACTTTTAATAGTATTTCTATTGGGTGGCGCACCTTATGACCGTCAATCATCAGCGCATAATGATAGTGTTGCCGTTTTGCTGTTTCCATCTCTCGACACCAAATAAAGCCAATTCGCTTTAGGTTGTAATTCCGTTTAAGCCATTTGAATAAGCGCCTATTAAAAATAGTAATAATTTCGTTATCTTTTGTCTGGTGATAAATATGTAAATCAAAGCGAACTATTAGTATTTTGCTGTGGTGGCTTAACATAGCGTCAACTTGGTTAACCATCGATTTGATAGCATGTGTTATCAAGCCACTACCAGTCGAATTTACCCACCAAGTCTGACCATTAACTGTTATTGCTTTGTCTTTAGTTATGTATGACATAGATACTCAATAACTAGAGATAAAGAGGGAGGATATTATTAATTACCTAGCTCAATGTTAGCTTTTGCTTACCTGTCGGATTAAGGTCTATATAAGGGTTTGTTCTTTAATCGTGTTAATTCTAAGGGTAATAATCCTACAAATAACGTCCAATAAAGAACATCACTTTAACCACCTAACCTTCAAGGTATGTGTTCACTAACTTTAAATCTCAGTTATACTTGGTTAGTTGGCTGGTGGTTTAGCCGTCAAACTTCATCCACCAGCCTGTTATTGAAAGCCGCTTTGAAATTAATCTTTTTTAGCGGTTTTCGTCTTTTTGTACTGAATAATTTGCTCAGTCGTCATTGATAAAATATCCACTGGATAAGGTGGGAAATCTCCAGTAAACGGACACTTAAC
>NZ_JBLIEK010000198.1:0-4289 GCF_047632995.1 Psychromonas sp. | reverse complement strand
AACCGATATTTTCTAGATTTGAGTTAAAAGTTATCGGTTAAGTGAGTTGCTGCATATAAGAATGCGGCAATAGGCTTTAATACGCTGAATCAGATTATGCTAGATTTAGTGAATTGAGATTGAGCCCGTATAAGCGGACTAAAATTGTTGGTTATAATGTGGAGCGAAGCGAAACCTAACCAACTGCTTTAGTTACGTTTTCAATACCTTTTCAGCACTCGTCCTCGGCAATGATATCTGCAATATAATCGGCCCCATGTTTCTTGCACCACACACTTTGTAGGACATGCGCTTTATCAAATGAAAACCTATCATCTTCTGATAAATCAAGTTCCTCCCATAATGGGGTTGGTTCGCTACACTCACATGAATAAATTATTTTGACAGATTTAAGTTTCTTAAAGTATCTCTCAGAGACATGAATTTCATCGTCATCAGATAGGCTTGCTAACTTTGCAGCCATATTGACTGCTTTTCCAGCCCAAACTTCATTATGCATATCACCTCTAGTAATACTTTTTCTAAATCCTATTTTACTGACAAGTAAAGTGGCTTGATCAATACCAATATGAACGCCAGTATCAACTTCAGTTTTATTCGTAACTCTAGGTGTAAACTCTTCTTTAATAAAAGTTTTAAATGTAACAGCTGAAGCAAATGCACTGTTGACTTGTGTGGCATTAAATAAGGCAAAAACACCATCTCCTTTAATATCAATGTATTTTGCCCCAAAGCTTTTAAATAATCTAACAGCCGTTCCCGTAAATAGAGTGTAACTTCTTGCTGTTGTACCTGCATGATGTGAAGCACTCAATTTTGTGGAGTTTTTCATGTCCACAAACACACATATAACATCCTTAATTTTTAGCCATTTTTTAGAGCCCTCACCTGGAATATCATCCACATGTGGGATCTCATCGACCTCTTCAGTGAAAACCCTTACTTTAAATTTTTCTATCTGCTTATCAATTATTTCTTTTTGCTTTTCTGGTAATTGGGTTTTATTAATCATAATTTCAGCCTATAAATTTAGTTAACATGCTCACGCCAAAACTGATAACACCTAATATTGTAAGCCATGAAGAAAAAGTGAATTGCTTATACTTATTTAAAGCAATTTCAGAATTAGTAACAATTTGCGAAGCAACATCTAACTCGAAATCATTAAAATTTTGACGTACTGCCCCTAGCTTTTTTGATAATAACGTCAAGTATTCTCTATTTGTATATTTAGCAATGTGGCCAAAAAAAACACAATTGTCAGAATTATTTTTTCCCCCTACTTTAAACCAAGGGATCTCCAAAATCGGGATAAAAGAAATCAAACATGTTATTGCTGAAGCAATTATAAACATGTAGCCAAAAGAGTTTAAACAATTAGCAATAGAAGAAAGATTTTCTTGTTTAGCTAATACACGGGCAATTCCCCATGTAAGTCCACAATTTAAAATAAGTAGCGCTGCATTTTTTTGCTCTGCAAACTTCAGCCATTCGTTAATAATTTTAAAAATACCGTCTAATTTATCGGCAAAATTCTCATCCACGATGATACTTCCTTAGAGTACTAACGCCTCATTCAGAGGCAAATAATTGTTGGTTAAAATAACGAGGCACGTGCAATAGCCAACTGTTATTTTTCCTGCTGCAATGACTTGTTATGTGCTTCTTTACGCTCTCTATTTTTCTTTTTAATTTTTCTTATTTTTTTACGATCAAATGGAACATGAAACTTGGATTTAGATTTCGGTATTTCAATTCCATGAAAATAAGAATAAATACTACGGTGTGTATTGGATACACCAATATCTTGCCCACGCTCTGAATATAAATTAGATTCATGAACGAAGTTTCTTAACTTGTCATTAGGTTCAGCTACTAAACATTGGTAAAAAAGGTATTTTAACTCATACACTGTTAATTGTGAGGCTAGTAAGTCTCGATAAACCTCTTTTTCTTCTTCCGTATCTAGCTGAGAGTTAATTAGAGAAAAAATTGACACTATTGTTTCTAAATAACGGGATTGCCTAATTAAAAGAGTCTGTGTTTCAACAAAAAGTGCATATGACATTTCAGTAGCGAGATCTTCATCATTAGGATTAAATCCTTGAAAACCATATTGTGAATAACTTTTTTTTAATCTGGTTAGTAGGAATGCTAAGGCATCGATTCCTTTTAATCTCACATTATCTACATCTGAGAAAATCGATAGTTCAGAAAGATTTTTTTTATGATAATCTAATAGACGATAAAAAGATTCATTAAAATTTTGGCTTTTAAATATTTTCTTTTGTTCTGATATTTCTTTTCTTGTTTGGCTTAGCTCTTCTCTTTGAAGTCCAAGTTCTTCACGTTGCAATAAGACGGTAATTATCATGCCAGCAAAAGCTAAACCTGAAAACATTGAAGTTACAACGCCAAAACTATCACCAAAAACACCTGCTTTATTTATCGAAATCTCATCAATAGGCCACGCTAAAAAAATAAGTACACTGGCGTAAATCATGACAATTAAAACAACACCGCTTAGAATGAACTTAGATAATTTCCCTACAGTCAACTTATACTCCTTGATATTTATAAGCACCTAACGTTTTAGTATTTGTACGTTGCGCTGTTTGCATGGCACAAGCCGCTTGTTGGACTTGGCCGATGCCTAGTTAAGGTTAATTGGTATACTTTATGCTATGGAAATTTGCTTTTTTTGATGCTGGCTCTGGGCTGTAGAGCAGTTTTGAACTGATTATTTGGCTTGAATTGTACATGTTTCATTGAAATTCCCTTGTCATTTTAGTGTTCCATCACATCTTTTTAAGTTTAGCTGATTCAATGAGGATAATATACTCGATTGAGTCAGTATTTGGCTCCGCGCAGCGGCTTAGTTCAACGTCTCAATAACCAACCGTAATACATCTAGTTGATTAACTTGTTATCATTTTACAACTTGGTACTTATGGTCAACTCAGAATTAATTCGTTGACAAAAAAGTATACAGTTTATTATTAACTCACTAATTGATAACGTAGTGACATTGATTTTATTATCTTGTTCATCATAACCACCTCTATGAGTACAATGGTGCCTCATTGAAATTGCTGTAGTAAGCCATTTTATATCTCCAAAATCAACATTTAAAACTGATTTATAAAGCCTAGCAGAAATCTTTATTTTATGAAAAATGAGACCTTTTAAATAGTCACCTACGATATTTTTAATATTTTCTTGTTTAGAATAAATATCGTTAAGTTGGATAGTTTGGGCTTTAAAATGAGGATCTGTTTCAATAATTTTTCTTATGAGTAGATCAGATTTAGTTACTGAATGAATAAAAGTAGAAGATAAATAAGCCTCCACTGATGCAACAATATGCGCATGCAACATAACTAGAAATTGAAATTTTTCGTCTTCTGTCGAAGGTAAACTATTTAAAAGAGATTTAGCACTTTTTATACTTATTAAAAAATTATCAAATTGCTTCGATGACAAGATATCCCATGTTAACTCTTCTTCATAAGGGTCTGTTTCCAGTTCATATGGTTGCAGATATACATAATTACCTGAATTTAAACCCTCGATTTTATCCAAGATACTTTGATCAGAAAACTCGGCAAAAGAAACTACGTATTCATAAACCAACCCATCATTACTTTCACTTGGGGTAATTTCAAAATCTAATTGTTCCAGCTCATCGATGGATATACCAAGAACTGTCGCCAATTGTTGATTTACTATCGACTCTTGTTGTTCTTCCAATTGCCTATTACTCATATGAATTACTCAATTCTATTTAAAAAATAACGCCCGCTTAAGCGGACTAAAATTGTTGATTATAATGTGGAACAGGTCTAAACGTAACCAACTGTTTTAGTTCGATTTAAATACCTTGCTATGAGTTTTTACTTTTCTTAAACATGTTTGTTATTCCAGCGCCACCTGCAATAGCTAAACTAGAAGTAAGTATAATTTTAACTAGCTCATTTTGATCTTTTAACATTGCAACAAGTATTAATAAGACTACCGAAAATATGCTCCCACCTAAAATTATCATTGCTCGTTTATTGACTTTACTTTCCAATTCAAGCTCTCGTTCATGTTTAGCCGAAGCTAAACCCGCGTCTCTTTTTTCACGCTCATCTTTTTGGATTAGATACTTATCCCAAGACTCTAAACCATGTTCAGCTAACTTCTCTATTGTGCTAGCTATCTGCTCAATATTTTTAACTTTTTCGTTAATTCGTTCAATTTCATGATTAACTTCGAGTAACTCTTGATCTTTCAAATTATAACCTTCC
>NZ_JBLIEK010000197.1:0-4331 GCF_047632995.1 Psychromonas sp. | reverse complement strand
AATGCAAGGAATAGGTGAAAGATAAAAACAGAGTCAAAAAATATAATAAGGGGCCAGTTAACGCTGCAAATCGTATAAAAGGTTCAATAAATTGACTGATACTGCGAACATTTTGTTCACCAAAAAACATCACTAGTTGGTAACCAAATTCGCCCAAGATACGTAAACCAGTTAATTGATAGGTTAAATTTGCAGACCCAGCAATATCAGCGATACTCTCGCTGGTTACGGCCATTTTTAAAAGCAATAACGTCGCCATACTTGAACAAGCAGAATACAAAGGTAATTTCAGATTAGAAACCTTCTCTGTACTATGGCCTTGAGCTATGTAAACCATACTAAAAATTGCGATAAAAATAGCTAAATAAAGAAAAGAAAATTCAACAACAGTACCGCCATTATTGTATAGCTCGACGATATTGTAAGGTAAGTTTGGCAAACTCATAAATAACGCCTGCGCTACAACAGCTAAACCTAAATACAACAAAAAAAGTCTTAATCTGGAGCTTTTTAAAAGTACAAGTGGTGTGTTAGGAAGAATATCAACGTTGGTTTTAAAATTTTTTTCAATCTCATGTTTGTATAGCCATGCCCACATGACATAGGCTGTTAATAAAACAACAATATTTTCGGTGATATCTGGTGTCGCCCCCTTAATATTTGTTTGTAACGCCTCTAAGGTAAATACAATTAAAGAAAGGGTGAGGCACGCTTTACTAAATTTTATTTTGTTTCGGCAACTTAAATAAAAGAACAAACAATAAAACAGCGATTTTTCAAAGAGAGCAAAAATATTAACTAGGGTATTTCCGCTTAATGCAGGCTTAAATGGTATCCAATTAAAATCAACACTTCCTCTATATTCAAAGGTATTTAAACTATTAAATATTATTAAAGCGGTAATGCAATATAAGAGTGTTTTTAAAGTAACTGGATGGCTAGTAAGGCTAAAAGTGAATATAGCGATACCGGCACCAAGCAGTAAATTATTGTCAATTTCACTATTGACAATAAGCAACTGTAAAAAAACAACTATAAATAAAACACTAGCTGCTTTAATCCCTCCACTAGGGTCACTAGACGATACTCGCCACAGTGAGAGAGGGATAAAATAGAAAACTGAATGCCGTACTATTTCTATTAAACTCAACCCCTGTGTAGACATAACCGCTTTAAAATGATTGTTGATTGTGCCTAAGTCAAACGTGGGTATGAATGGCTGTAAATCCATAACCATGAAACTGGCAACCACAATTAGGGGTAAATTTAGACTCCAACCAAGTCCCACATTCATGGTTTTCAAAAGCTGGCTCGATGAAGCATATATTTTTATGCCCACAATACCCCCGAAAAGGTTCCACATTGCATCACCGCCATATGGGATACGTTTTGGTGTCCAGATCTGGCTTATTTGAACTAAAAAGGCATATATAAATGTTATCGCAACTAAACCTAAGATAACTTTAAACGAACGCGCCTTGAATGTGTGTTGTATGGCAATACCAAAAGGTATAAATAGAAAAAAATTGGCTATGGCATCGCTAATTCCGCTATTCCAAAATCTAAAATCAGTCAATTTACTGATTTGAATTGAAAAGTCAGCAGGGCTCATAAACTCAAGAGGATATAAAGACCCGTAAGCTATTAATATAATGGTTATAAGTAAAAATCGCATTGGGTCACTTTTAAGAATAGAAAATTGAATATTACTGGCAGTTTACCTAACGTTAAAAAGCCAATCATTTCACTCAGAACCATTATTTAAAACATGAAACAGATATCATTTAATTAAATATTGGGATTGATTCTGATAACAACATTAATAATATATTGTCCCTGTTATTTAGTTCTATTTTTACGCCACATTAAGACCCCAATTAGTATCATGAAAATAGGCAAAGGCCATTTTAACCAGTAAGCGAATTTTTCAAAATAGTATTTGTTGGTAATAAAGTGCTGTACTCCATCCCATTGCTTGTAATTTTCTTTATATATTTTTTGAAACAGTAAGAAATGTCCCATATGGTATCCAGCTTCTGAATAAAGCTTTGCAATTTCTGGACTGCTAGTTGCAAACTCATTAAGAGGATAAGGAATAACCACGCCAAAGTCGGCGTCAAGAATATACTGTTTCCCATCTTCGAATGTGGCGGCTACGACCACGTGGCCAGGGAATGTCAAAATTTTATTGGAAATATTTTGCTCATTTAATAGCTGTGACATTATCATTGAGGCGTCACCACAAATACCAATTCCTCGCTCTAAGCTCCGACGATAATTAGCAAAATGGTACCTTTGATATTCAGGTATGCCAGAGAATTTACCCATAAAATATAAAAAATAGTTTTCCCAAATAGGGATAAGTTGATTGAATTTTTCACTGGGATAAACCAACCAATCTACATGAGCAAGTCCTTTAGCAACAACATGAGTAATTCTGGTTGCATACTCAATATCGCCTTCGTCGCTATGCCTTATTAAGTCTATAAACGTGCTGTTGAAATCAGTTGGTTGATCATTCGGAAAAATCAAATAATCATCGTGAAAATCAGAGACTCGAATATCTCTACTTAATCCATATATATTTATTATTAACAGTAAACTACCTGTTACTAAAAGCATGTGCCTTATAGCTACTTTAATTTGCACGTTTACCTCATGATTACAGACAATCTTATGTCATTGCTCGAAAGAAGATAAGCTCACTATTCAGGCGCCAACCAGTGTCAACTTAATACCAATACATTACTTATAAAGGATTGCACTTAACAGTTATGCAAACAATTCTTTAGCCCTTTGCACCAGCGCTTTCCAGTCAAGACTTTTAAGTACATGTTCTCTTCCCTTGCTTCCCATGTCTTTCAACTTTTGCTCATCTGACAACATGCCAACCACAGTTGAAGCAATATTCGATGGCTGTGTTGCATCAATAATAACTCCAGATTCACCGAGTAACATTGTTTCTTTTGTTCCCCCTGAATCACCTGCGATAACAGGCTTTCCACATGATTGCGCTTCCACCAAGACCATTCCAAAGCCTTCAATGTCATTATCTATCGTTCTGTTAGGCAATATAAATAAATCACATTGTTGGTAACATTCAATCATCTGCTCATCGGTAATCCCCCTCAGAAATTGAACATGCCGTTCTACTTCGAGTTCAGTACTGAGTTTGACTAAAGCATCGAATTCTTCACCGTCACCCACAATTGCGTATAAAAAGTTCGGTTTGGCCTTAAGTATCTCCGGAATCGCTTTAATCATCATGTCTTGCCCTTTACGAGCTTGGAGCCGTCCTACTGTTAGCACAACTATTTTGTCAATCCAATTTAGTGACGTTAAAGATTCTTGATTTCTTTGTTTAGGCACAAAGATATTGCTGTCTACACCAGGATGTAAAACTTGTGTCTTTGAAGCCGCTTGTTTGCCGAACTTAGCCACTATATTTGCACTATTTTGACTATTACAAATAATAGCTTTTGCTCGTTTTATTACTTGCCCACAAATAAAATATTGCTCACGACTACTTTGTGCTGTTTCTAAGTCTTCACCATGCACATAACAAACATAAGGTATGCCAGTGAATAAATTGAGTAGCCATGCAATGACGCCCTCAGGTAATACTCTCCCGCAGTGCAATTGTGTGATCTGTCTTTGCTTGATTATCTTGCGTACTAGCAAAGCGCTTTTGAAATAAAATTTAAGCCCAATACTACTTTTAAATCCCCATTCAGAAGATGTAAGATTGCCTCTTAATATATGAATTTTGGCATCAGAATCATATTTTTCCGCTGCTAGCTCATCGCCTGCAAGGATTTCGTATTCGTTCTGAGGTAAACGCGAATACAGCTCCCAAAACCAGCGACCACTTCCACCCGATTTAGGAGGGAAGTTTTCAGTGATCAGTAATGTTTTCAAATAGTTGTAACCTCATATAAGTTGCAAGTAAAGTCTATCGGCATTTGTTTGATAACCAATCATACTAACAATACGTTCAAAATAAATGTTACATTGTGTAATATATTTTTTGACCGTGAAGGCTATAGATTATAGTGAAATTGTCAGTTGGTGCTGCATGATTTTCATTTTAAACCTTAATAGCCTGTCAATTTACAGCAAAACACCAGAGCATCAATATTAAACAATGAAAATTCTTATTATCGCACAACGATGCCCGTATCCACCGAACAAAGGTGAAAAGATAAGAACATTTCACCAGTTAAAATATTTTAACGAGTGTGGGCATGATGTTATTTTAGCTAGTCCATACGAGGACGATTCTGAAAAAATTCACTTTAATGAGTTAAAAAAGAATCATTGCTTCGAAGTCC
>NZ_JBLIEK010000196.1:0-4345 GCF_047632995.1 Psychromonas sp. | reverse complement strand
GCCTATGACATCGAAGTTATCATTTTTGCTAAACAATATGTCGCCGTTTTCGCCTTGACCGACCGTCAATACGTAGTCCTGCAACGTGTTACCGTTATTGGTAACAGTGAAGGTGGTGATCACATCCACAGCGCCGGCGATGACACCAACCGTAGTGAAAGTTCCGCTGGTTTCGGCGACGGTGAGGTTAACCATGTTATCAACCAGAAACGTCGTATCGGCTGAAGTGAGGGGGTCTTGTTCAACATCGTCGACGCTATATGTAATTGTGGTGACAATGCTGATGAGCGTGCCGGACGCCGTGCCAGAAGCTACTGCGGGTTGCATTATCGTGAGTAAGGCCATGCTACCAAAGAAAATGGCGAACAGTCGAGGCAAAAGTAAAGCCATCTTGTTAAAGGATGCAATCTCATTCACATGCGGACAAGTGACCGAAAAATTTTGGATGTATACCAACAATTTTGAAGAAGAATATGAAATCTGAATATTCCTCTTCAAAATTGTTTTTGTAGCCAATGCCAATATTAGCTGCATTTTAGTTTTCATAAATTTCACCATTTGAACCGCCTCCAATTTTTCAATTGTGTGGCGTCTGATTGCGATACAGATGTCATCTGAAAAGTGTTGCCCCGGCAAGCCGAGACAACAGACGCGTTAAGCTATTAAATTGCTTATACTACCCTCAGGTCCAACTACTGAATGGTTACCTGAAACGCCATGGTTGCAGTCTCGCCGCCGGCAAGAGTCAGATCAGTGGCCGTCGCCGTAATGGCAGTAAAATCAGCACTGTCGGTGTCAGATGCATTGGTTTTGCATAAAGCGATGGTCTCAGAACCATCTTTAACCGCGATGCCTTGAGCAGTACATGTAGTGGAGCCATCGTCGTACAATGTATTGAATGCCACAGTACCTGTCGTTATCTCATCCACGATATCGGTAATACTGATACCTGTAGCTGTTCCGCTTCCATTATTTACGATGGTTATCGTATAGGTAATAATGGCGCCTGGAATAGCCTTAGGATTGGTAGTTCCGTTAGCTGGATCAGAATATACCGCGGTGGTTTTACTGACAGTCAACGCTGCTGTTAGAACGCGATATGCATCCAAAGCAACTGCGCTCGCATCACCCTCGGTCTGACCCGGATCGGTGCCATTAGCAGTGGTTGAAGGATCGGAAAATACGATTTGAATAACAGTAGAGTCATAAGCACCGACTGTTTCAATTACTGCGACTGTCGTATTATTCGTTGTAGTCACCGCTGTCAAGCTGATTGTCGACTGCGCAGTGTCTACCTCAGATACCGGGATAGTTGCCGTGACAAGCAAATCAATAGAGGCATCAGGAGCCAGTGAATCCACCGAAGTTATCAGCGTATCGTTGGCATCTAGCAAACCGTCACTATTGTCATCAATGTAGTATACGAAGGTTCCCACATCAAAAGCGTCAGGCTGGGTAAAAGCAGCAAGAGCACTGTTGGCAGCCGTCAGATTATAACCCTGATTATCGTTACCCAGATTCGTTAACGTAAACGAGGTTGCTTGTTCAAATGAACCCGCTGCAACCGAAGTAACAGTTGAGTTGTTTTCAATCAAAGTCAGATTGATTGTTGTACCCACCAGGAACGTAGTCTCCGTACCTGGGCCTGAAGTGTTACCAGTTTCAGTTGAACCAACTTCAGGTTGCGCTGTGCCGTCCACAGAATAGTTGATTGTAGCTATGTTACCCACACTGGTTCCGGACAGAGTTCCATCTGCCATCGCGTTGTTTGCCACGGAGAACATCAATGCGGTGGCAACTATCGCTGCACGCCCAATATTCTGTTGGCGGGTTTGAGTGAATTTTTTCATGATGCTTCCTTGATTAAAATGTAAAACTATTAATGATTCCGTTGATTTTGTTACCGATATCTCATCCTGATGTCGGCTTTCAAGTAATAAACAGTTTCTTCAAAGGAGCAAAGGCGACCTTCTAATTAACTCACTTTTAGCGCATTTAACAGACACTCTATCGTCGATTGCCTTGTTAAAGCTGGCGTCAATACTGCTTAAATTAATGCCTAACGCTATGAAATTTCATACCTAATTAGCTATTTTATAGCTTCTTAATCATTTAATTTTATAATAATTAAAAGATCTTAAAGATCATTTATAATATGTACTTAAACGTTTAAGATTGTGCTCTAGATTTTAGTTATGAACAATTAGACTTTAGCCTACTAAAGCAGCCATTTAAGAGGTTTTTATGGTTTGAAATTATACTTTAGGTTATTGAAAATCTGTTTTGAAGATATTGCTTCATTAATTTACCAAGCCACTTATAACAATTTGACTAGATATAATAACGAGCAAGCTAGGTTTTGATTAAGAAGTAAGTAAAACTAGATCTGATAACGCCATGTTGGTTACTTTTTTAATAAAAGCGAACCAAGCTTGGGTACCCTAAAACACTTTTGATGTCTTCGTATATGATTACAACGAGGTTTCTTTAGATACTTAATTTTCAGATGAATACGAAAGCACTATTGACTGGTAGTGATGTTAATCCGAGTAACTGCGAACAGGATCTTGTTTACTGTCGCTTTAGGGCAGTGTGAAATTCAGCAGAGTTATTCTCTTGTTTTTACTAATCACAAAAATCGTATAGCGACCTATTGCCATAGAGTTTCACGTATATGCAGCTCTCCCTATCTAAAATTGGTAATTTCCTGATAGCGTAGACTAACCCTATTAATGTTTTTAAAGATGAGTTTACATTCAGTGTTTCTGATTTTTGTTGAGGCTCTTTTTTAAATAACTAGGGCTTTCTGCAATAGTAGAAAACCAATTATATCGATAAGATCTAACCCAGAGTGAGATAGCATTATTTTCTTCACAGCCATATGCTGAGGCTAATCCAGATGGTAATGATTTCGTTGGCAGTGGTGTCAACAAGTTAATAATGCCTGCAACAATGGTCCTTGGGCTATCGCTGCAAATGGGTGGGCATCACAGAGGGTCATGGTGAGTAAAGATTGCTGTCGACCCCACTGAGGTATCTCAAAACAAGGTGTGAATCAGATGTGGCGTTATTGATAGGCGACGCTGGTTGCCAACCCCAGCGCCCAAGTTTTGGTTAGTTGCACATCACTATTTAATGCGCTTCCAGCGATACGCAGACCTATTGGCCAAAACGCTCGGCTGCTGCTGGTTTGTTTGCAATAATTGCCTCAATGCGTTCAATAACCTCTGGCGTCAGTTTAGAAAGAGCGTTCATTGCGTTCAGGTTGTCTTCTAGCTGAGACAAACGCGAGGCTCCTAAAATAACGGTGCTTACGTTCGGGTTTTTTAAACACCAAGCAATTGATAAATGCGCCATGCTGATATCCAGATCTTTTGATAACAAGCTCAATTGGCGAATTTTCTCCAGCTTCTTTTTACCATCTTCACTGGTCCATAGATCGCGTAACCACTCATAGCCTGGTAATGCCAGACGACTGTTATCTGGAATACCATCGTTATATTTTCCGGTCAATAAACCGCTAGCTAGCGGTGACCAAATAGTGGTGCCCATACCGAACTCTTCATATAATGGATTAAATTCACCATCCACTTTTTCGCGGTGCAATAAGTTATATTGGGGTTGTTCCATTGATGGTGGAGTTAAATGCTCTTGTCTCGCTATAGCATGCGCTTGCGTAATTTGCTGTGCTGACCACTCAGAAGTACCCCAGTATATTACTTTACCTTGCTGCACGAGATTATGCATAGCGCGCACGGTTTCTTCAATTGGGGTATCGATATCAGGACGGTGGCAAAAGTACAAATCCAGGTAATCAACACGCAAGCGTTTGAGCGCAGCATCACAAGCATCACGAACATGCTTTGCACTGAGGCCTAATTGCATTTGCTTATCACCACCCCAAAATACTTTTGAGGACACGGCATAGGTATCTCGTGCTAAACCGATGCCTGAAATCGCCTCACCCATTATTTTTTCAGATTCGCCTGCTTCATAGCCTTCGGCGTTATCAAAAAAGTTAATGCCGCCATCGTATGCTGTTTTAAGTAATTTTTTGGCATCATTCATATCAACTTGCTTGCCAAATGTAACCCAAGAACCCAATGACAATGCAGAAACTTTAAGTCCAGCTTTGCCCAAACGACGATATTCCATTTTTATTCCTTCTACTTAACGTGTTTACCAAGGTGAGAAATTTTCACCTTGGACAATTGTGCTGCCTAAATCATTGTAAATAAGACTGAATTTATTCGATCATAACCTACTAAATTAGCGGTTTTTGGCTCTGACAACAGAGTGTTTTCTGGTGATAATGTAATTATACATTATCGCACAATAGAGATTT
>NZ_JBLIEK010000195.1:0-4398 GCF_047632995.1 Psychromonas sp. | reverse complement strand
AAACACCAGTCGATAATCCGAGCGAAAAGGCTTTAAAGGGTTTAAAACATCGACACCTGTAAGCAATGCAGTGGTGCATTTAAGATTACGGTAGGTATTGTCAAATCGGCAGGAAAGCCAACTTGCACAGCAAATGCTACCCTGATGTTCATTAGACACAGGGATGTGCCTAATGAACATCAGTTGGTGACCTAAAACTTCTCATTCACCTAAATATAAAAGTTAACGAAGTCGTCGAATTATTGTTTCACAAACTAGAGCGCCGTCTCAGATAAGTCAGTTTGAATAAAAATAGTTCATCATTATAAACAAAAGCCATGTTCAAACCTAGTTTTCCAAAAGTGAGTGTCGCTTTTCTGCATTTTGAATTACGAAGAAACTGTTGAGTAATGGACGGCAGTTTGCCGACAGTCTCGGCATTATTGATATATAAGGGCTGTCGATATGCAAAATATGAGTTGAGAAGTATTCTCATTTTATAAAAAATGACGTTTTATTTTACTTGTACTTTTACCAACACTCTTAAAAGTATTATAAATTCAACCTATAGTGACCCTATTCCGTCCCTTTTTCTTTGATAAGTACAACGCTTCATCTGCCCGGGTAATAAGTTGATCAATATTCAGGTCATAACTGATTAATTCAGCGACACCAAAACTCATTGTTACACTGAGGCTTTTTTCGTCATCTCCCATTACTAATTCGGAAATTCTTTGACGTAATTTACACGCTAACAAATGAGTATCTCGAACCGTGGTTTGCGGTAATAAAATAATATATTCTTCACCACCAAATCGAGCTAATATATCCGTATTTCGTATACATTCATGTAATCTATTAGCAACAGATTTGATAACTTCATCACCTACAACATGTCCATAGGTGTCATTGACACTTTTAAAAAGATCAATGTCTCCTATTATTACGCTTAGAGGAAGTTTATTTTGTTTTGCGTTAGCAATCGCGTTATCAGCTAATAAAGTAAATGCTCCTCGGTTTAAAATTCCACTGAGTGCATCGTATTTAGCTTCATATTGAAGCCGCTTTGCATATCGAGAAATCTTGGATACCATAGGCCGAAAAATAAATAAGGCCTCAAGAAAAATAGTTAAAATCATGATCCAAAAAACCACATTTTGTGCACTCTGCAATGCTTCAATCCTATTTAACCCCTCTATTTCGTATTGATTGACAACTTCATGTAAGCCATCAAGTAAGGAGTCTCTAGCCAACATAACAAAATCAAAGGAATGAATATCGAATGGCAATTTTTCTACCAAAGGATCGACCGCCAGAGCCCTTTCAATCGATTGGGTAAAAAGCTTTGTGTTTTTATAAACATCGAATGGGGCTGAAAAATATAAAGCATCTAGTTCAGGCGACAAAGATTTTAGCCTATCAATTTTTTTCGTTGTATCCGGGTATCCGATTAATGCAACCTGATTACGGTGCATTTTTTTAATTGCATTATACGCAATGTCATGAGACCTGTTTGAACCCGACACCAAATATTCAATGGTAAAAAAGCTCGCACGCTGAGATAACATTCGCTGTTGACCGCTAATATTGATAATTGTACCGGTCTGACTTTGCTCATCGATAACTCTGCCTAATACCAAGTGTACTATGCTTGATAATATTGCTATCAAGGCGAGTGACATAACATAAGTAAGCGTCATATATTTACTAGGATTTTTTATTTCATAAGACACACTACTGGCACTAGAATTCGGCTGCAAAGTTTGCTGCACCTTTTATATTAATTATTTTATATTAATTATTTTGTATAAATTATTAATTGCTCGATATTTTGAGCATTGAGACGGTCTTAAATGTGTTTACAAATGTCATTCTATCTTAAACTACACGTATTAAATAGTAACCGACACTTACTAATAATAGATAGTAACTATATTTGAACTATATTTGAACCTTATTTGAACTATATTAAACTATCTTGAGCTTGATTGTGATTTATTTTTGGGATGTTGCTTCTCTATAATTAGCGATTATTCTTAACAATTAATTTACAGGACTTTTTGTTATGGGCATGCATTACTTGCAACAAGGGGCATTACTATCAGTTATGAAATCATCAGAAATTTATTTCATAACATGCACAAAGTAGAGTGCCGCCTCCGATAAATCTGTTTGAATAAAAATAGCTCATCATTATAAACAAAAGCCATGTTCAAACCTAGTTTTCCAAAAGTGAGTGTCGCTTTTCCGTATTTTGAATTACAAGTTAACTGTTGAGTAATGGACGGCAGTTCGCCGACAATCTTGGCATTATCGATATATAAGGGTTGTTGATATGCAAAATATGAGGTGAGAAGTATTCTCATTTTATAAAAAATGACGTGTATTTTACTTACTCTCGTGTTTTGTTGTTGCTAGATAATTACCCAAAGTAAATAGTCAAGTATTGGTAATAATACTCAATCTACTTTTCGTTGTGTTTAACGGCATTTTTATCACGTAGCTTTGTTATGTTTTAAGTCAGGTAGGTAAAGTACAAATGTAAAAACGTACACAAGACAATAAATTAGGACTTAAAAACAATTTACTATTTTTCATACCCCAAAATGTTATCAAACAATTCTAATTATTTTATTTAGGCGTTATATCCTAATTAAGAGCAGGAAATACAGATAAATGTTGAAATAGTCGACCACTGGATTGAAAACTAATATCGTAATGGTCAGCGGTGTTGATGTTTTGTTTTCGAGATTCAACAGTACAATGTGACTTCTTAAAACTCTGGGTGTTTTATGTTAAAAAGCTAAAAATATCGGATGTTATTACTAAATGATGCTCTAGAAGTTTCTAAAATCATGTCTAAATTTAATGTCGGTAAATTGAACGAAATTGGAAGACTAATAAAATTTAATATTCTTCTGATCCTTCTTTTAACCATGGTTATGGCAACAGTCTTAAGCAGATCTATTGGGTTATTTGTAATTGCCATTCGAATCTTTTTTTAGTGATGGAAGTTTCAAAATACTTAACTGGAATGGGCAGCATAAAAATCAATTTTTAAACTGAATTTTACTGGTTTTTTGCAAAATAATATTGCCGAAACACTATTATCGTACCACTACAATCTAATAAAGAGTGGTAGTTACTTTGCTTCAGCATATAAAATTTGTGTAGCTCTGCTATATCTTCCATCTTGGACGTCATGTTATTTCAACAAACTTAACCGCGTATGTTTTTGGGCTCGCATATGAGATTCTATTGTTTATAAGACTGTAATAATGTTGAACGTATGGATCGTGCTGTGTTTATAATAAACCTTTCTGATCGTAGTTCATCACATTAACAAGAATTTTATTATGAAAAAGCTAGTTTGCATTTGTAGCGTCGTACTTATTATTATATCGCTGTCATCTTATGGTTTCTTTAATGCTTCAGAACCACTCAATGTTCGTCTTACAGAACACAACATAAACACCTCATCTGGTATCACTCAGGGCCAATCTTTTCCCATTTCTGGAACAGTAATCAGTTGGTTTGACATTCCCTATGCACAGCCTCCAGTTGGTGACTTACGCTGGCGGGCTCCACGACCTTTAAGTACACCCAATAAAATCATTGTCGATAAACCTGTCACAGCTTGTGTTCAAGAAGCTTCTGATTACGGGGGGATTGCTGGGGAAGGCATCGTGGGTAAAGAAGATTGTTTATATCTTGATATTCGTGCTCCAAAGGACTTTGTAGATAAAAACTACCCAGTGATGGTCTGGATCCATGGGGGTGGCAATATTAACGGTCACAAGGATTACTACAATTATAGTAATTTAGTTGCTGAAAAAAATGTCATTGTGGTGGCGATTAATTACCGTCTTGGAGCACTTGGTTGGTTTAACCATCCAGCTATTCAGGGGTTGCAGGAGGGTTTTGATAAAAGCTCAAACTTTGGCAGCTTAGACATTATCGAGGCCTTAAAGTGGGTGCAAAGCAATATTACTGCGTTTGGCGGCAACCCAGATAATGTCACCATTTTTGGTGAATCTGCTGGTGCCCATAACGTTTACACCATGCTGGCAACGCCCTTATCTAAGGGGCTGTTTCACAAGGCCATTGCACAATCCGGTTACACCATCAGCAACAGTTTAGAGAATGCCTATGATCATCAGGATGAAAATGCCTATGTCACTCAGGGTTCATTGCGTATGGTTGAAAATCTGCTATCCGCTCAGGAAGGCCAAAGCCAGACATTAAAGACGCCAGAGCAACTTCGTACCATTTTAAAAAGTGTCAGCGCAGTGTCTTTAATGGCACAGTATGCTGACAAGCCCGGTATCATTGACTATCAACCACTGACAACTAACGACGGGATTGTTATACCCAAAGAGGGCCTTGCAAGGGCTTTAAGCAACCCCCTTTATGCAAAAA
>NZ_JBLIEK010000194.1:0-4465 GCF_047632995.1 Psychromonas sp. | reverse complement strand
AGTGTGTGACCAAGAAAATAAATATGCTTGCGAAACATATTTTACAACAATTTATATTGCATGATTTAGAGCAACAACCAGCTTTTCTAATTAACTTTTTATGCTTGGCGACAATAGCGCTGTGGTACCACCTGATTCCATTCCGAACTCAGAAGTGAAACGCAGCTGCGCCGATGGTAGTGTGGGGTCTCCCCATGTGAGAGTAGGTCATCGCCAAGCGCCTAATAAACGATAAATCCCTGTTGACTAACGTCAGCAGGGATTTTTTCGTTTAAGCGCTTGTCGCGATGACCAACTCGAACATGGGAAAGGTTAAGAGCACCAACGAAGTTGGTTTCATCTCATGTTTTAGCATATTGAAGGCGATTATTATCCCTGAGTGGTATAAATAAATATAAGCTTTGTGTGTCACAAATTTCCTTTGGGTATACAATAGCCTTTCTCATCGGGGCGCTTATCTACAGAGCTGAGATTGTCGAATTGTCGACTAAACCCGTATACCTGAACCAGATAATACTGGCGTAGGAATTGAGCTCATCAAGTACCCTTGACTCTGATTTGTCTCTTTTCTATGCCTTATGCTATATATGGAGCGCATAGTGAAAAAAATAATTCCCCTCATTGCTTTTTCAATCTTGCTGTCAATGCCTGCTACTGCTGATAAGTTAGTTGTGTATACTTACGATTCTTTTTCTTCAGATTGGGGGCCAGGACCTAAAATAAAACAAGCATTTGAAGCAAAGTGCGCTTGTGATCTTGAGTTTGTTGCTTTAGCTGATGGCGTTTCAATTTTAAATCGTCTGCGTTTAGAAGGAAAAAACAGTAAAGCGGATCTATTACTGGGCTTGGATAATAATCTAATGGCTGAAGCGAAGAAAACCGGATTATTAAGCGAACACTCAGTAGATCTGGAAAATGTCACCTTACCCGGTGGTTGGTCTGATAAACTATTTGTTCCATTTGATTATGGCTATTTTTCTTTTGTTTATAATACAGAAATATTAAAGAACCCACCCAAAAGTCTAAAGGAACTGGTTGAAAAGCGAGATGATCTTAAAATAATTTACCAGGACCCTAGAACATCAACACCGGGGCAAGGACTGATGTTGTGGATGAAATGGGTTTATGGTGATCAAGCTCTAAGTGCGTGGAAAAAATTAGCTAAAAAAACGGTCACAGTAACTAAAGGGTGGTCGGAATCTTATAATATGTTCTTACAAGGTGAGGCTGATATGGTGCTTTCTTATACGACATCTCCTGCGTATCACCTCATTGCCGAGGGAAAGAATCAGTATGCTGCCGCTGATTTTTCAGAAGGGCATTACATGCAAATTGAAGTCGCAGCAAAAGTTAAAAGCAGTAGAAATCAAAAACTGGCCGATCAGTTTATGGCATTTATTGTTAGTGATGAATTCCAGTCCGTAATACCTACAGGAAATTGGATGTACCCGGTTACAAAAACTTCACTTCCTAAAGAGTTTGAACAGTTAACTTTACCATCGAAATCTTTCTCTTTTGACGCTGAAAAAGTAGAAAATAATCGTAAAGAGTGGGTGAGAGAGTGGCAAAACGCGTTGATAAACTAAGCGTTTTTTATTAATGAATATGAAATCGCCAACATTGCCCGGTTTAATTACAGCCGGTTTTATTTTTACTTTTGTTGCAGCAGCTATTGCGGCATTATTACTGTATTCACCTGACCTCAATATCTCATCTCTATGGTTAGATCCCTATTATCGGCATATCACTGCATTTAGTTTCTATCAAGCATTCTTGTCTACCTTACTAAGTGTTGGCCTGGCCATTCCGGTCGCTCATGCACTCTCCCGCAGAGATTTTTTTGGCAAAACATTATTACTTAAGTTATTTGCAACAACACTGGTTTTACCTGTGTTGGTCGGTGTCTTTGGTTTGCTTTCAATCTATGGAAACAGTGGTGTAATTGCGCAGTCGTTGGCGGCGTTTAATCAAGAATTACCATTCTCTATTTACGGACTTAAGGGGATACTCCTCGCCCATCTTTTTTTTAATCTCCCTTTTGCAGCACGTTTATTGCTTCAATCTTTACAATCGATACCCGTCGAACATCATAAACTATCTGTTCATCTTGGTATTACTCATTGGAACAAGTTCAAACTGATCGAGTGGCCTTGCCTGCGCCAACAGTTGCCGCATGTCTGCGGTTTGGTATTTATGCTCTGTTTCACTAGTTTTGCAACCGTTATGGCGTTAGGTGGGGGACCTAAATCAACCACTATCGAACTGGCTATTTACCAAGCCATTAAGTTTGATTTTGATTTACAGGCAGGTGCGCTGTTAGCATTATGGCAAATACTACTTTGTGGCTGTTTAGCTATCATTATACAAAGATTTTCCCGTCCGATATCTTTGATGAATAGTACAACTAAGACTAAGTTTTCTATATTCTCTGACTCAAGACGCGCCCTCTGTTGGGATCTACTGTGGATCTTTGTAGTGATTGCTCTTGTCATTCCTCCTTTGCTAATGGTGATAATTAACGGCTTTAATGCACAGTTTATCGACATCATCACCGACCTTTCTTTTTGGAGTGCACTTAAAAATTCCTTATTGGTCGCTATTTTTGCCGCTTTTATCGCTGTTATCGCAGGACTATTTATCCTTATAGCAAGTCGATTTTGGCGTTTAATTGGATTGAATATGAGGGCTGATAAGATCGAGTTGATCGCCACTATTATTTTGGTCACACCCGGCATAGTGATCAGTACAGGGCTTTTTTTACTGCTTAGAAACATTACTGATATATTCAGTATCGCAATTGTTATAGTAATTGCCGTGAATTCATTAATGGCGCTGCCGTATGTAATAAAAACACTCACACAGCCAATGCTCTATACCGCGCAACAATATGACAAGTTATGTGCCAGTTTAGGTATGTTTGGTTTCTCCCGTTTTTATCTCGTGGAGTGGCGATCGATAAGGCAACCTATAGTGCATGCTTTTTCTATTAGTTTTGTGTTATCAATGGGGGATTTGAGTGCCATTGCATTATTTGGTAGTCAAGACTTTAGGACTTTACCTTTATATCTATTCCAGCTGCTTGGTAGTTATCAGATGGAGTCTGCTGCGGTTGTTTCATTGTTTTTATTAATTCTCAGTGTAGGTGTATTTGTAGTAATAGAAAAAATAACCCTAAAAAAACAATTTTCTTACTCCCCTTACGCGAGGTAAATATGCTCAGACTGTCCAACGTAACTTATCGATATCAGCAAGAAACGTTCTCTTTTGATATTGATATTCCTAAGGGGAATGTTGTCGCTGTATTAGGGGCAAGTGGTGCAGGAAAAAGTACGCTGTTAAATTTAGCTGCGGGCTTTATTAGACCGTTGAGTGGCGATATAAAAATAGCGGGAATATCTGTTTTAGATGTTGAACCACACTTACGTCCCTTAGCTATGCTATTTCAAGACATGAATTTGTTTGCGCATCTGAGCGTTGCAGATAACATTGGTTTAGGTCTACACCCGGGTCTTAAATTAACTCAGCAGCAGCGTGCATGCGTATTGGATATTTGCAGGCAGGTTGGAATTGATAAATTATTAACACGTTTTCCCGAACAATTGTCTGGCGGCCAAAAACAGCGAGTCGCATTGGCAAGGTGTTTTGTACAAAATAAGCCGTTACTACTGCTTGATGAGCCTTTTTCAGCACTAGATCCTATTTTGCGTGAAGAGATATTGGCTATTGTTAAAAATATGGCGCGTATAAAAAATGTAACTGTTTTAATGGTCACACATCATACAAATGATGCATTGTATGCGGCATCTCATTATCTCTTTGTTGAACAGGGGAAAGTAGCGGATTTTGATGAGATAACAAACTTGACAAGTTGCAATCAAAATACAGCAGTAAGAAAATTTGTTCAGGCGGGTGAATTAGGTGTTAGTCCTGCTTTGCTATAACAGATATAAAAATTATTAAGGTGTAATAACAATGACGGTAAGTTTTTCAAGCATTATAGACCTTCTATAGTTGTGGCTTGCTAGTATTTTAAATCCCAGATAATTTGAATTTAAAGCGATGCTCAAATAATATACTGTTGTAATAAAATAAAAACCTAGATTGTATAATCCAGCCTATGAGTTTTGTAGAGTAAAACAGCAAATTGACTACTAATTATTCGTTCAATCAGCAAGTGTAAATAAACACTTGCCAATGTGATCTGAATCTCTATAATGCGCCACACAGACAAGGGCGGTAACGCCAGTGACTGAGAACGAAAGAGGCTAGTTTCTGATAACGTTAAACGTTGATTGGAAACCTTAAAAAGGCTGTTGACATCGTTTGAAAGGCGCGTATTATACGCACCTCGCCGAAAGGCTGCTCTTTAACAATTTAATCAAACAATCTGTGTGGACATTCAAGAAGTCTTTGCTTGCAAAGCTTCTCCCGATAGATGAACCGCTTGCGGTAAATCGGTAGGGAT
>NZ_JBLIEK010000193.1:0-4490 GCF_047632995.1 Psychromonas sp. | reverse complement strand
ATAACCCGCCGTAATTGACATGCCGCAGAAAATAAAACATAACAATGCAAATATAATTTCGAACCCATCAAAACCATGCGTGACGGCACGATAAGGTACGGCAATTGCGGCTAATAAAAACGTGCTCAAAAAGAACGAAACATTAAGCCAAAGAATACGGGGTTTATTCATTTCGCCTCCAACTCAGCAAATATAGAAAATAAAAAATTCAGCGTACAGATGTACACCTTAAGTGTATCTTAACATAATGCTCAGGTACGCAGCGTGTTTTTTTACAAAAATTTAACTTCAACCTCTGCACATTGCTTGGTACAGTCCTACACTGGGAATGCCTATAGGCTTCGGGATGCTATCGGAATAAGTAACGATTTAACTAAAAGGTCTAGTCATGAGTCGCATTAGAGCACAGCAAAAAGAAAAAACCCGCCGTCTGTTAATTGATGCAGCTTTCGCTCAATTAAGTGCTGAACGCAGTTTTTCAAATTTAAGTTTACGGGAAGTGACTAAAGCGGCAGGACTCTCACCAAACTCATTTTATCGTCATTTTTCGGATATGGAAGAGCTTGGTTTGATCTTGATTGACGAAGCAGGCTTAATGCTTAAACAACTAAGGTCTCAAGCCAGGCTGCGCATTAACAAAGGCGGTTCCGCCGTGAAAATATCCGTGTTGACTTTTATGGAGTTCATTGAACAATACGCTAATATTTTTCGCTTGTTATTACAGGAAAGAGCCGGTGTCTCAGCAGCATTTAGAGCCGCACTGAGCCGTGAAATAGATTCTTTTACGATGGTACTTTGCGGTTATTTACAGCAAGCTAACAAGTTAAATGCCGAGGTTGCTTACCTGCAAGCCAATGCAGCGATCACTATTGTTTTTAGTGCGGGTGCAGAGGCTTTAGATGTTGACCAAAAAAGACGGGATGATTTAACTAAACGCACTATTTTACAGTTGCAGATGATTGACAAAGGATCATTAGAGATGAACTCATATCAAACTGATTAACTAAGTTTCACCTGTTATTTCAGTATCTGAGGCGATGTTGACACCCTCCCCGGTAAATAAGAGTTACGAGTTACGGGCTACGAATTGCGAGCGACGAGCTACGATTTATACAAGAGCATTATATTTTCCCGAACGCGATTGTCTACTTATCTTGCTGTACTAGGGCTGTGATAGTGTCGGAAGATAAACAGAATTGTAATTAAAAAATTAATTACAATTTATTGACCTCCCCAGGCGAATTCCTGCATAGCGTTAAAATGCAGAACGTCTGCTTTCATAAGCCAGCGAGAAAGCACTAATAAGTTCATGATCATAGGGTTTTAAACCGGCAACGATGAGCTTTTTGATGCCTTTCCCAATCACTTTTTGCCCGTCAAAAATATCAAAATTCAGAAAACTATCCGCGCGCTTTGTCTCTACTTCAAAGTAAGAATCTGATAACTCCACATGCAGTGGATTATCAAGTGATAAAGATTCAAACTCAAAGCTCATACTGTTGTACATAACCAACGGGCGAGCAGGATTGAACATCACATTATGCTTTTTCATTAATGGCATCAACAGCGTGGGAAAATTTTGCCCTGAAAAAACCACATAGTTTTTAATTAACGATTTTATTAATACGGGATCATGGCTGGTATTGCCCTGTTTTTTAATTTCTAACACACTTTTACCCTGCTCATTAGTGATAATAATATGCTCACTATCAGCTTCCGGAAAGATGATGCCCATGTTCGCACCCACCATATTAGTAAAAGTAAAACTCATCGACTCACTGATCCCATATTCATATAAAGCCAACGCAAATAAGAGGTCACCCGGTACGCAGAAACGCTTATTATCAGGATCATGAAGCGGGTTAAAATCATGGCATTGCTGTTTCGCGAAGTCACTTGCCTGCTCGGCAGTAATACGCATTATATTGTCATATTTAGTGTAATAAGATTCTAATAACATTATGTTCTCTTAGATAAAAGGTTGGTTAAAATACAAAAATGGAGAAATAATGCCGGTCGAAGCACTTAATCTGCCGGTCAAACCGTTCGGGCAAATATGACCTTAAATAACAGTCTATTTATTTTTCCAATAGGTACTTTATTCTTGTTTTGAGAAGATCCTTCGCAATGCGGTTTTTGCCACCCCGTGGCACAATAATATCAGCATGTTGTTTAGAGGGTTCGATAAACTGTAAAAACATCGGACGGACTGTTTTTGTATATTGTGATAAAACGGAGTCCATCGTTCTTTCTCGCTCGGCCATATCCCGAACCAAACGGCGCATAAGGCAGATATCAAGGGGCGTATCAATAAAAATACTGACATCTATCTGCTCACGTAAAGCGGAATCCGTGAGTAATAATATACCTTCTAAAATGATCACTTTTTTGGCGGTCATTGTCTCTGATTGTAGTGTACGGGTATGCTCGGTATAACTGTAAACGGGGATATTAACGGCACGGTTCTCTTTTAGCATTTTAAGATGAGAGCACAACAACTCATGCTCAAATGCCTTAGGATGATCGTAATTAGTTAACTTGCGCAGCGCTAATTCAAGATGGCTTTGATCCCGATAATAGGAATCCTCGGAAATCATCCCTATTTGATTGGTCCCTAGCTCTTCACACAACTCTCGATAAATAGTATTTGCGATTAAACTTTTACCCGATGCAGAAGCGCCTGCGATTGCAATAACAACACAATTTTTTGAATCCAACTTAATAAACCTTAAATAAATAAATAAAAATCACAGATGCGGCTGTATTTGTTCAACCAAGTAGGCTAATCCATCTTGATCGTTTTGTGTGAACCTGTTTTTAATCGGGCTATCTATATCTAATAACAGCGCGGGTATTCCCCGTAGACTGATGGGTAAGACAATTTCAGATTGGCTGTTTGCATCACAGGCAATATGCCCGGAAAATTGATCCACATCAGCCACTCTTTGTATTGTATTGCTAGAAAATGCTGTCCCGCACACGCCTGTATTTAAGGGGATACGAATGCAGGCGGGCTGGCCTTGGAAAGGACCTAACACTAATTGATTATCCTTTAACAGGTAAAATCCGACCCAGTTAATATTATCCAAGTTCATATTGAGTAATGCACTGAGATTAGCAAGGTTTGCAGTTAAATCCGTTTCATCCGCAATTAATGCAACGGCTTGTTGGCTTAATAATTTATAATCTTTAAATGTCATTTTTTATCTTTATGGGTTCGGAAGTGAATGATCGCGATAATACACGAGCGGCTTGCGGTTGCAAATAGTTGCGGCGCTGATCTGAATATTCTTTCCCCCTGTCCATAATAAATCTTGGCAGATCGATTCTGCACTGTATTAGTAAAATGGCAACATACTGACTATGAATGCAGCAAGCAGGCTATCGGAATGGACATTAATTAAGATTAAAGGTTAAAAACAGCAAAAAAAATCCCCGGGTATTAAGCGAGGAATTTAACGGCACGAAGATATTAAGCATCTTTTTTTTCAGTATCAATTGCATCTATCTCTTCATCTGACAACCAAAGTTCATGGTTAGGATCAACTTTTTCTGAAATGGTAAGCTCAATCCCCATATCATATAATTCTTTCAGTGTTAAATTATCAGCCAGCCTCATCACTTGACCGGTCGCATTGTGAAAGTGCATAACTTCCTCCTTTTCCTATTACCTATTACCTACCTACCTACCTACCTACCTACCTACAATTCTAGTCCAGAATTGCCAAACAATAGGATAAATACAATTTCTTTGTCAGGAAATTGGGTGCTTTGTGGGTATCGCCAGGTAGAAAGTACGCTCCTCGGTTCACCGAGGGGTTGAGCTCAGCGGAAAAGTCGAGATCATTATGGGCAAGATAAGGAGCGTAAAATAACCTCAGGTAAAGGTTGTAAACGTTTGTTCTTATCCAGACAAACCATTTCAATATCACCAATAACAGCCGCTTTAGTCGCGCCGGGTCGCCACACCTCTTGTCTCCATAAGGTTTTATACTTACCATCAATTTGATAGGTTGTGCGAATATCGCAAATTTCAGCAAATTCAACACCATCTTGAAAGATCATATTCGCTTTATAGACTGCAAAACCAAGCCCATTTTCACGCCACAATTTATCCAGCAGATTGCTGTCAATCACGTGCTCACGGGCCCGTTCAAAATACTTCAGAAAATTAGGGTGATAAACCACCCCCGAATGGTCGGTATCTTCGTAATAAATCTGCACCGGATGATGATAAGTTTTATGCATAAGCGGTTCCAAAATTATTTTCATCTTTCCCCCCTAGCCCCTGATAATTAAACAATTCAGGTGATAAAACTGGGGTGTGATAAAAATCCTGACAGGCATTAATAAGCAGCATAGCCCGCTCAGACAATCCATTTTGCAAATAATTCATCACCCTGTCATGTACTTTATGTTTAAAACTCAATCGGTCAATGCTAACGCCACTGAGATTATCCACGCTGACATCAAATTTAAAACCACAACTT
>NZ_JBLIEK010000192.1:0-4512 GCF_047632995.1 Psychromonas sp. | reverse complement strand
TTAGAAGAAACAGCAACTCGAGGTCAAGGTGAATTTATTTTTGCTCAAACTGGCCTAGACTTAACTACAGCTTTAACTAATATATTAGGTGGGCTTGAACCAGGTAACGACAGCTTAACATCAGCCTCTGTTGCTGCGAATAATTTTGACAGAACTCAAACGTTAGATTCAGTTTATTATGCTATGTTTGACCCTCAAAATAGTCCTAGATGGCAAGGGAATTTAAAAAAATATAAAGCGGTAAATGGTGAATTAACCGGCGTCGGTGGTGTTAAAGCTATCTGTGAAAATGAAGATGGAATTAGAACATTTTGTCCCACAGTAAAAAGTTACTGGTCACCAAGTATTGATGGCGATACTGTCAGTAAAGGGGGGGTTGCAGCATGGTTCAAGACCAAACAAGTAAGTGATAGAACAGTTTATTTAGACAGTGGTAAAGGCGCTTTAATCGCCTTTGATCGTACACATTTAGAAAGTGCTTTTACCAACCAAGCAGGTCTTGCTTCTGAATTGGGAGTAGCCGGTGCGACAGATAGCGATGGTACTGACATTGAAAGTGGTGAAATTGATAAAATGATCAATTGGGCCAAAGGCATGGATGTCGATGATGATGACAATGATAAAAGTACCACCGATATGCGTAACGATGTTTTTGGTGATCCACTACATTCTAAGCCTTTAGTTGTTAATTATGGCGACAGCATCAGAATTGTTGTGGGTACTAATGCGGGTGCTTTACACATGTTCGAAGATAGTGGCACTACGGTAAAAGAAAACTGGGCTTTTATGCCTAAAGAGTTTGTTAATAATATTAAAGGCTTACGAGATAATTACTCTTCAGTTGATAAAATTTACGGTATTGATGGCGAAATTACTATTTTATTAAATGATATCAGTGGTGATGGAGTCATTAATGGCAATGATACTGCTTGGATTTTCTTTGGTTTACGCCGTGGTGGCAGCTCATATTATGCTTTAGATATTAGTGACCCTGATGTTGCACCAAAATTAATGTGGAAAATAGATAATATTACTCCTGATTTTAGTTTGTTAGGACAGTCTTGGTCTAAACCTAAAGTTGGCTATTCAAAGCTTAATGTTTCAGGTGATGTTGCAAGCCCTGTCATTTTTATTGGTGGTGGTTATGATACAAATAAAGACAATGATGGTCCGAGTACTACTGATCTCAAAGGTAATGCGGTGTATATGGTAGATGCAGCAACGGGTGTTTTGAAATGGAGTATGGCACCATCAGGTGGAGATACTACTTTTGCTGGTACGGATAGCATTGCTTCGGGTGTTGGTTTGTTAGACAGTACAGGTAATGGCTTAACCGATCGCTTATATGTAGGTGACACGGGGGGGAATGTTTGGCGTGTGGATATGCCAGGTGATACTAAAACCGATTTTTCTGTTTTTAAATTAGCAAGTTTAGGAGGCACAACCAATGGGACCGATAAGCGTTTCTTTTATGAACCCTCAATTGTACGAACCTTTATCTCTGAAACTGTAGAAACAACAATAATAGATGAGAGTGGTACAACTAAAACGATTAGCGTTCATCAAGAAATTCCTTATGATGCTATTCTTATTGGTAGTGGCGACAGGTCTAACCCGTTAGGCCAAGATACTACTGATAGTGTTTTTATGGTTAAGGATGAATATATAAAAACGCAAACTTTTTCTGCATCGACCAGTCCGGCCACACCAAATGTGATTGTTAAAGCTGATTTGTATAATTATACCGATGACCCGTTTAAGGATATGGCGACAATGACTAGCCAAGCTTTAGAAACTTTACAGATCAATGTCAGTGCCAAATCAGGATGGTATATAGATTTAAATAATACGGGTGAAAAAAGTAGCGCGGAAGCGCTTGTCATTAATGGTGTTGCTTACTTTACCACTTACACACCACCAGCCTTTGCTGCGGAGTTAGAAGGATGCAAACCGCCAACCGGAATTGGCTCACTACTCGCTGTTGATCTAGCGTTAGGGATCAAAAAACATAAAATCACTGAAAATGTACGTGGTGATGATCAGCGCTATATAGATATTAATAGTGAACTCTTAGGATCGCCTACTTTAATTGTATTACCAGAGGATCCGAGTGATCCTAAATCAAATATTTTAGGGGATATCATTGTCGGTGATGCTATTATTCCTGTAGATTTTACGCTTAAAACAATGCGTACTTACCTTTATGTTACAGAAGAACAATAATATAAAGACTGCAATTTAATGTTATGGAACATATATTATGAGTAAACAGACTAAAAGCTATGGTTTTACTTTAATAGAATTAATGATTACTGTCGCTATTGTCGGTATTTTAGCCGCTGTTGCTTACCCTTCGTATTCAGATTTTGTTCTTCGTTCGAATCGTACTGAGGCACAGCGTGAGTTATTACGTTATGCTAATTTACAAGAGCAAGTATTTGTTGATAGTCGAGCTTATTCTGCTGATATGAAAGGTTTGGGCAAAAGCACAGTAACAATAAACACTGATTCAGAAAATTATATTATTTCTGTGTCAGATAAAACAGCAACGACATTTATCTTACAAGCCGAAGCTCAAAGTAATCAAACCAATGATTCAGGTTGCACCACACTTACTGTTGATCAAATAGGAGCTAAAACGCCTACAGCATGTTGGGAGAAATAATATGAATATTTTTAGAATAACGTCTATGAAATTTATACCTTTAGTGACTATGTTGGTTTTTAGCTTTGGTATAGAAGCAAAGCAGTTAGAGAAAGAAAGTAAAAAAGTAGATGCAAAATGCTTTGTGGAGATAGTCGGTGGTGGAGAAATGGTTAGTTTTTGGAATGTATCTCAAAATAAAATATCAAGCTTGTCAAAATCTATTACGGGCCGCAAAGTTATGGCTCCTAATTCAAAACAAAAAGTTATAATTTACAAAGCGGATGAATGTGTTTTATTAAAAGACAATTTCACTGGCAGTAGAGCTAAAATAGTTGATGCAAAAACTGCACGTTAATTCTCGATATATATCTGTTCTAGTTGAAACCTGCATCTTCAAGTGGAACAGATATAATTTTTGCTATAAGATTAGCTACTGCAGACTATTTCGTTACTACTTCTATCTTCATCTTTGCCATCATTATCAGTATCGGAACTGATATAACTTCTTCCTGAAATTGAAACATCAATACCCCTAGATCTATCAGCTTGATCTTTCGGGCAATATTTAAAAGTACTCGCAATAGTAGGAGTTAATAATTGCCCTGATGGTTTGTAAATTAGACTAGTGTGAGGAAATTGTAATTTATCACCTGATTTAATTGCTTCTTTTACTTTAACAAATTCATCAGAAGGTGCCTTATATTCATCATAGTCATTATCCCCATTAGTAAAAACAGTTATTTCATTATGCCAATTATTAGTACAAGCACCGCCGGAAAGAGGACAAACCGTGGTGTTTTTTCCTGTATTAATTGCCATATTTCTTGCTGTTAATAACAACCGTTGCATTTCAGTAATTTGATTGTCAACACGCATCTTAACTAAAAAATCACTCATACTTGGCAGAGCTATCACAGATAAAATGGCGACAATAGCAATTGCTATTATTAATTCTATTAAAGTAAAGCCTTGTTTATGGCGAACGGAGGGAAAAGAGGGGGGAAAAGTTCTTAAAATTTTATTCATGATATACCCACGAAATACTGCTTGGATGTTATAATGTTTATATCATTTTATTGTTTATTTCGCCAGTAGTCGTTTTTTGATTAGTCTATTATTTAGTCACAGTTGATTTCTTTATTTCCTCTATTTTCATCAATACCGTCATTATCAATATCGCTTGATTGATAGACTCTGCCAGAGCGTGCAACAACAATCCCCCTAGAATATTTTTTGTGACTTTGAGGGCAATACCTAAAGGTACCATTGGCTAGGCCACTTAGTTGTCCTGTTGGTTTAAACGTTATTTTATTTCTCTTTTTTCCATAAATAAGTGCATCACCAGATGTTATTTTGGGTCTTACTTTGATCACCTTTTCGTTAACATCAAACAATTTATTGTTATTAACATCAACAAAAACACTCAATTTGTTTTGCCATTGAGTTGTGCATTGAGAGTTATTATCTAATGGACATATTATTACTTTATGACCACTATTAATGGCTGTATTCCTTGTTATTAGTAACATACGATGTAATTGAGATATTTCATTGTTAACACGAATTTTAACAATGAAATTACTAAAATTAGGAACGGCGATTACAGCAAGTATTGACGTAACAGAAATTGAAACCATTAATTCTATAAGAGTGAAACCTTTAATACTGGGATTTGAGATAACAGAGTAAATAATTTTAAGCATAAAAAATCCATTTTTATTAACTTCCTTGTAAATTAGGTATAGTTAAAAAAAATGGATTTTGCTAATTATAATTTGCTATCTACTAATCAGCGTTAATCATAAATAGTAGGTATAGGCTGGCGTTTATGCTGAGTTTTTTGATAAATATTAATAATCTGATCA
>NZ_JBLIEK010000191.1:0-4601 GCF_047632995.1 Psychromonas sp. | reverse complement strand
TGAAAATAGGGCGAACAGAAATTCCAGTAAGCGACCGTGCAATATATAGATGTATTGCTCATAGACACCACTTTTTAAGGCAACTGTAACAAACAGCAAATTTATTATAAGCAGTATGATCAGTAGGAAAATAATCAGCCCAAAACCATAGGAACCATCTGTTTCAAACGTCCCTTTTTTCTTTAAATTATCAAAAAATGATTGGATAAATATGGCCTTATTTGAATTTTATTCAACTTTTATTCAACAATGGACGATTCTATAAAATGATAATAGCGTTAAGAGATTGTTGCATGGTTTTTAATTTAATATGGCCATTTTTTTATATTGAACAGGGCTATTTTTCACTTTTTTGATCTGAAAGAGCATAATCCAATATCCTTAGTGAATGTGCGGCTTATCTCTTAATTACGCAGTGCCGGCAAGGTGTTTGTTTAGCTGCGCCTGTAAGCGAAACTGCGCCGCATCCTCGGGTAGCTGTTTGCGCTCCTTGCCTATCATATAATTCTCTTTAAAGGTTTCAAACCATAAATCCATCCATTGTGAGTTATCTGGTTCACCCATAAAGGCCAAAACCCGTCCGGCAACCTCTGCTGTGGCCAGCTGATTATCTTTGCTCGCTTTGCGTACTAAATAACGTGAGATAGTGTCTGGTGAAAATGAGAGCACGGGAAAGTTATCCAGATAGGGGCTTTTACGGAACATTTTTTTCGCCTCCGCCCAACTTCCATCGAGTAAAATAAACAGCGGACGTTTGCTGCTTTCGGGCGCTTGATAGTTCTGCATGATACGTTCGGGTGTCGTGTACTCTTCGGGAAAAATAACAATCGGCTGCCACTTAGAATCCTGCAATAATTGCAGAAGTTGCGTATCCGGTTGCGTTCTTGACCAGATAAAAGCATAGGTATCGGGGATTAAATCTGCAATGAGCCGCCCCGTGTTACTCGGTTTTAAAATTTCATCGTCATACATCAATAGTAAAAATGCACTATTTGTCGCCACTGTTTTTTTCAGCGAGCAAATGCACAAATAGGGTAGTAACATGCAATAAATGCAGCGTTCGCTCCGTCCGCCCCGCGCTAAGAAGGGACGAGTGCATTGACTAAGGCGTTTCTGATAAAGTTTATGAAGGGCATGTATGCGCATAAGTTCTTTTTTGGTTCAGTGAGGCGGACGATTATATGCTCTATAGCCATGATAGCTCAAGATGCTTTATCAGGATTTAAGTTCGCAGACCAGAATAAGACGCAGCATGATGACTTTTGCGCTAAGTACAATTTGCCTTGCTGATTTTATATCTTGAAGTAACATGGGTATAAAGTTAATTATGGTTAAGGTTGCAAATGAAACAGTCTCTCGAGAAATATTTTGGATTTTCAACCTTTAGAGAAGGCCAAGAGCAAGTTATTGCGGCGTTAATAAATGGACAAAGTGCGGCTGCCATTTTTCCGACTGGCTCAGGTAAATCTTTATGCTATCAGCTTCCGGCGCTGCATCTCCCCAATCTCACTCTAGTGGTTTCTCCGCTGCTTGCCCTGATCCAAGATCAGCTGCAGTTTTTGCAAAAGAAAGGCATTAGCGCAGCGAGTATTCATTCAATGCAAACCCCGGCTGAATCATCTGCCGTTTATAATGCGCTTGCTAACGGTCAGATTAAAATTTTATTTATCTCTGTGGAGCGCCTTAACAGTGAGCGCTTCCGACTGTTTTTAAAAAAGATCCCTATCTCTTTATTGGTGGTGGATGAAGCGCACTGTATCTCTGAATGGGGCCATACTTTCCGTCCCGATTATCTCAAGCTTGCGCAATACCGCCGTGATTTTGATATTGCGCAGGTATTGTTATTAACGGCAACTGCGACCTCAAAAGTGATACAGGATATGAGTGAAAAGTTTGCGATCGCCCCAGAAAATATTACTTTAACGGGATCCTATCGTTCTAACCTGAATTTATCTGTGCAGGGGGTGAGCGATGAAAATAAACTCAATATTCTTCTGCCATGGTTAAAACAGCGCGCGCAATCAGCGGGTATTATCTATGTGACCCTGCAGAAAAGTGCTGACGAGTTGGCCAAGGTATTAAAAAATCAGGGCATAAATGCAACCTCTTATCATGCCGGTTTGGCCAATGAGCGACGCGTTGATATTCAGCAGCAGTTTATGTCCGGGCAGGTACCGTTAATTGTGGCAACTATTGCCTTTGGTATGGGGATAGATAAAAGCGATATCCGCTTTGTGGTCCATTATGATCTGCCAAAATCGATAGAAAATTATGCGCAGGAGATAGGGCGTGCGGGACGAGATGGTCTGCCATCAGATTGTTTGGTTTTAGCCAATAAAAATAATCTCAACATTTTAGAAAACTTTGTTTATGGCGATACCCCAGAGCCGAGCGCGATCGATTATATTTTAAATGAAATTTCGCAAACCCAGGGGCAATGGGAGGTGCTGATGAACAGCCTCTCTAGTTTATCCAATATCCGTTTATTGGCACTCAAAACGCTGCTGGTTTATTTAGAGTTAGCGGAGGTATTACAACCCGCTTACAGTTATTACGCGGAATATAAATATAAATTATTGGTGCCGGAAAATGAGCTGCTGGCGCGTTTTAAAAATGAACGCTACTACTTTGTAGAGGCTATTTTACAAAGCTCAGATAAAGCGCGGAGCTGGGCAACACTCAACCTTGATAAATTGCACTCCTTTTATCCCAGTGAACGTAGCCGAGTGATCACCGCACTTGATTATCTTGATCAGCAAGGTTTGATTGAGTTGCAAACCAAGCAGATGACACAAGTTTATAAGGTTTTTAAAACGACGTTAAATGCAGATTTACGTGAACAGTTGGTATTGCGGTTTAAGGAAAAAGAGATAAGTGAAGTAGCACGAATCCACTTTTTATTGGACTTTTTTGCTAATCAGCAGTGTTTGAATTTGCAACTTGCCACTTATTTTTCGGATACTAATTTACAGCAGCCTTGCGGACACTGCTCGGTTTGTGCAGGAGATGTTGCGGTTATGCCTGCGCCTCCTGTGTTAAGGCCTTTAGCTGAATATCAGTTGGAACAGCTGAGTGTACAGATTAGTGATAAATTGGCGGATCAGAAAACGCCTCTCTTGTTAGCCCGTTTCTTTTGCGGATTAACAACCCCTATTTTTACGCGTCTTAAAGTGCGTAATTTAAAGGGGTTTGCGTTATTAGAGAAGTATCGCTTTAATGAAGTAAAAGAGTGGATTGAAGGGCATATTTAAAGTTAACAGTAAGAGATGTCTAATTGACCAGCGCGGGTGAGAGTCTACAATTAGTTGATAAATATAGGAAGATGCTGATGATTGGTGAACAAAAAGAGCTTATTTTATCTGCTGCGCTGCAATTATTAAAAGAACTGGGTTGTGAAGGTTTCTCGTTGGCGAAAGTGGCTGACAGGGCGAATATACCGCAAAGCACTGTTTTATTACATTTTAAAAATAAAAGCGTGTTGCTAGATATTTTGTTCAGTGATTTTATCGACGCTTATTTTGTACATTTGCGAAATTATCAAGCACCGGAAGGGCTAATTGCCGAGAAGGCATTAGGGGCGCTGCTGCTGCATATGCTTAAATATAGGGAAAGTACCCTTTGTGTACAGTTATTTAAAGAGTTTTGGGTCTTTTCTAATCATAATAAAATGGGCTACTTAGCGTTAGATCAATATTATCGCGAGTTGCATGCTGTTATTGTTAAACATTTAACAAGTATCGCGCCTGTTGACTGCGCAGAGCAAAAAATACAGTTTTCAGCCTCTGTTTTATTACCCTTTGTTGAAGGCTATAGTATTACACGTACAACCTTACCTATTTCAATATTACAATTGGTAGATCAGCTTAGTATTGTCCTAAAAAGAATTTTATATCAGCCAGTCTAAAGAATTTAAAGCCACAAGCAGAGTGTCTTCTTTGCCTTGTATCTGTTTCCATACGAGTAAGAAATAGCCACCGGCGGGATGTTTGACCAAGGCTATTCGCTATTAGCATAATTTTCAATTTAGAAGCACCCTTATAGTACAAAAAAAGGCTTAAGATGACAGAGAAGAAACGAATTTACATTGCCTACACGGGTGGAACAATAGGCATGAAACCCTCAAAAGATGGTTTTGTTCCTGCGGTGGGCTATCTTTCACAGACTATCGCAAATATGCCTGAGTTTTATCATAAGGAGATGCCGGAGTTTGAGATCCATGAATATAATCCCCTGATTGACTCTGCCAACGTATCACCGGAAATATGGCAAACCTTAGCGCTAGATATTCAGAACCGTTATCACGACTTTGATGGTTTTATTATTTTGCACGGCACCGACACTATGTCTTATAGCGCATCGGCGTTATCCTTTGTGTTTGAAAATTTATCAAAACCTGTGATTATTACCGGCTCACAAATTCCGCTTTCACAGCTGCGCTCTGATGCGCGCATCAATCTATTAAATGCTTTGTATATTGCCGCCTACCATCCCATTAATGAAGTGTGCCTGTTTTTTAACAACCAACTATTTCGCGGTAACCGTACCACCAAACAATATGCAGACGGTTTTGATGCGTTTGTTTCACCCAATTATCCGGTCTT
>NZ_JBLIEK010000190.1:0-4654 GCF_047632995.1 Psychromonas sp. | reverse complement strand
ATGCTTTCATCTTAATTCCATTTTGGGGTTATAGGGAGAGAATAATGAGGCCTTTAATAGGTGGCTCTTTATACCCAACCTAATCGCCATTGCTGGTTATCTTTTAATTCCCGCCAATCAATCGAATACACATTTTTGTTTATTACGGCTTCAATAATGCATTCAATAACATTTTGTTGCTCATCAAATTTGACCGTTGAAATTAAAAAATGTTTTTCTCTGTTTTCAACGTTAATTTTTGTCCATTTACTATTAAGTAGTACTTTAGGCGTTACTCTATTCATTCTAAAACCTATTAAATATTGAATGTGCTGTTGGAAACGTAAGCGCATAAGGAGAATAAAAGCATTTTATCTCATGATGCGCCGATTGTGACAAACCCCATCAGAATTTTTTTAATATTCCTATTATATCTCTGTTTCTACGCTATTGTATTTTTACAGAGTAAAACAAAAAAAACAATTTTCATTATTTTGTTATTATTAATTATTATCAAATTTAACGAGGTGAGTATGTCTAGATGGAAGTTTATTGCGCTGTTATCTGCTTTTTTGTTAAGTGGATGCGCTAACATACAAGGGTTACAAGAGCTGGACGTCAGTTTAAATAAAATATCGGCAGCACCATCAACAGGATTGTCCCCCCGTTTTAACGTGCAGTTATTAGTCTCAAATCCGAATGGTCAAGATTTAGACATTGAAGGGGTAAGTTTGTACCTTGATATTGCGGATCAAAAAATATTATCAGGCGTATCCAATCAAATTCCGACCCTCGCAGCCTATAGCGAAACGGCTATAGAGATACAAACCTCCGTGAATTTATTTTATTTATATAAATTGTTAACCTATCTAACTCAACACTCGGGTGAAGATATTAAATACCAACTTAAAACAAAAATAGATCCCAAAGGTTTTGTTGCATTTGAACTGAACAAAGAAGGATTATTGAATGAAAATCTTTTACAAGGGTTAACTAATCTATCCAAATAGCATGCATATTTTTCTTTGAAATTGCCAACTTCCCATTGTGGCATGAACAGAGTATGCAGTGAGGAGAGCGAAACCTTTACCAGCTTTGCGTTCTCTGGTTTTTGCCTGCCCTATGGTCAGATAACGATAGGGCGCAATGTGCACTGAGAGGCTGTATTTACACGACGGCTAATTTTAAATTGCTGTACTGGTCGATGTTGGCTCCGCTGCGAATAACGGCATTGAGTACTGCCTGCAAAGAGGCGCTGACTATATCGCTACACTTGGCTGCTGCGCAGTAGCGCGCGCCTTGAATGCTAAGTTGAACATAAGCTATCGCTTCGGCCTGTTCATTTTCAGCCCCTTTTTTGCTCGGCAGAGCATGTTCGTTATAGTCGATTATTACAATATCAGTTTCGAGTGATGCACTTAACCCTCTGACAAAAGCGTCCAGTACACCTTTACCTTGACCATTAATTTTCACCGAGGCGTTAATGCCGAGTATCTGCGCTTGTAAACTATCTTGATCACCTTGACGATTAAGCTGGTAGTTGTCGACAGTTGCAGTTTTCTGCGCAGCTAAATAAGTATTGGAAAAAATATTTTGAATCATAGCCGATGAAACCTCACTTTCACTGTTTTCGGCGTACTCTTGCACATGCGGACTGAAGTCAACCTGCATCCAACGTGGCATTTGAATACCATAGTCCTGCTCAAGTACATAGGCCACTCCACCTTTACCCGACTGGCTATTGATACGAATAACCTGCTGATAAGTTCGCCCTAAATCGCGCGGATCAATGGGCAGATAAGCAACTTGCCACTGTGCTTCCGGCTCATTGATCCGTTGCGCCGCATCAATTGCGATGCATTTGTTAATTGCATCCTGATGACTGCCGGAAAAAGCCGCAAAAACTAATTCACCAGCGTAGGGATGACGAGGGTGCACTGCTAACTGTGTGCAGCGCTCAATGGTTGCAATAATACGGTCCATATCAGCAAAATTTAATTGTGGATCAATGCCTTGGCTATATAGATTCATCGCCATGGTGACGATATCCATATTACCCGTGCGCTCACCATTACCTAGCAGTGTGCCTTCGATGCGATCCGCACCGGCCAGCACCCCCAGCTCTGCTGCAGCGACGCCGCAACCGCGGTCGTTGTGAGTATGTAAACTGATGGTCACTGATTGACGATGGCTGATATGGTCACAGATCCATTCAATTTGGTCTGCGTAGACGTTAGGCGTTGATGTTTCAACCGTCGCGGGTAAATTGATAATCACTTTATTTTCAGGTGTCGGCTGCCAAACATTAATGACGGCATCACAAACTTCTACTGCATAATCCATTTCGGTGCCGGTAAAGCTTTCGGTGGAATACTGGAACGACCACTTTGTATCGGGCTGGGCGGCCGCAAAGTCATCTATCCATTGCGCGCCTTGTACGGCAATGGCTTTTATTTCATCGCGCGATTTTTTAAAGACCTGCTTACGCTGCACCGTTGAGGTTGAATTATATAAGTGCACTATTGCTTTTTTTGCGCCTTTTAAAGCTGCAAAGCTACGTGCTATTAAAGGCTCGCGTGCCTGGGTTAATACTTGGATCGTGACATCCTCTGGTATTAAATTTTGCTCAATTAACTGACGCACAAAATCAAAATCAGGTGCCGATGCCGCGGGAAAACCGACCTCAATCTCTTTGAAACCCACATCTACTAAGAGTTTAAACATATCAAGCTTTTGGTCTGGACTCATCGGCTCAATCAGCGCTTGATTGCCATCGCGTAAATCAACACTACACCAATCAGGCGCCGCATCGATAATTTGATCCGGCCAGCGTCTATCCGTTTTTTGGATTGGCGCATAAGCGCGATATTTTTTATGATTAAAACTAGAGTGGATATTAGCGATATTAGACACGAGTCATTTCCTTTTTAGAGCGATGGCAGCAAAGAGATGAATTAGCGAGTTGGTGCACCTTGGTAAGGGTATTACCGCCCGTTTCCGGTAAGAAACTTCGCTCGCTATCCATGCACTAACTATAGAATGAATAGCGTAGAGAGTGGTTGCAAAGTAACTCTTAATTAAAGCTTTCTGTGCAATAAAAAACTAGTTAATGTGCTATTGTTAGTGAAAGAAACCACCTTGGTGAAATTATATGCAGGAAGTCATTAAGTTAGATCGTATTGATAAGAACATTCTTAAGCTGATGCAGGGTAATGCGCGTATCAGTAATTTGGAATTGGCCGATAGTGTTGGCTTATCACCAACGCCCTGTTCGCGTCGTGTGAAACGGTTGGAGGAGTCGGGAATAATCGACAAACATGTCACGTTATTAAAACCCGCTGCACTGGGATTAAACTTGACGGCGATGATTGGAATTTCCATGGACCGTCATACACCAGATCGTTTTGATAAGTTTGAACGTGCGATTGCAACTTTACCTGAGGTACTGGAATGTTTGATTGTGACCGGGCAGGCGGCTGACTTTTTGTTGAAAGTGTTGGTGCGCGATATGGCACATTATGAGCGATTTTTACTCGGACAGTTAACCAAGTTAGAAGGTGTAACGGGTGTGCATTCAAGTTTTGTATTGAGAGAAGTGGTCAAAAAGAGTGAACTGCCACTCGATTGAGCCATCTGAAGCGGTTAAATGTCTGACCATAGTTTCATTTGGCGTCCTCTCTTTTGCTCTTTTTTTTTAAATAGGGATCATTAATGTTTTTCCGTTTTTTTTATTCTGGCCGGTGCGCTACCGGCCAGACAAGCTGCGTATTGAATTCTATATTTATAGCACTCACTGGGTGCAAACCTATTTTTTAAAATATTCAGGCTGTTTGGCCACAAGTTTTGATGTCAAAAATCCTACCCTCGCATCTTGAAGCGAAGCAATACCCGACTAGCTAGGAGCAAAGCCAGTAAAATTAATAACACAGTGGATAGGGAGCCCCCGTGTTGAATATAAACGCTATCAACATAAACTCTGTCATAGTCGGCACTTTCTAATGGCAGCGCGTAAAGTGCAGAATTATCATCGGCGCTATAGGTAGCAACAATACCGTCATAGCCTACCTGGTATAAATCAATCAATATGTCATAGTGGCCAGAATGATATCCTTCCCGGAAAGTGGTAATAACTTCGTATTCGTCCTGGTCACTCTCACCGTGGATAATGAAATCATCGCTGCTGTAATAATGGATCCAAGGGCCACCATCCTCACTTATGTATAATCGGGCATATACTTCACCGAGATCATTATTGTCATAGCTGTAAAGATCTGCATCGAAAACCACACTAAATGTTTGATAGAATCCATCGCTATCAAAATCATTCTGTAAGGTGGTAAACGCATTGTAGATGGTAAACTCCGGTGCATAACTTCTGCTCGTTATCTGTTTTACCTCTTCTATTTCCATTATCTCATCTCTGTTTTTTCCTGTGGCTTTGCCTGATATTTGGTCAGAAATTAATACACTATTATTTTGTTCAGCGATATTTAAACGCATCTCATTGTTTATTGTTTCTGATAATACGCCGTAAGAAACAGTTGCTTGAGTTGTTTGTTGCTCGCCAGCATTTACCCGGCTGATGAAAGCAGTCAAAAAAATCATTAGCAAGGCACTAAAAACAGAGCGGACAGCGGCAGTAGTTAGCTGCTCGTCTTTGACATTGTTTACTGCA
>NZ_JBLIEK010000189.1:0-4744 GCF_047632995.1 Psychromonas sp. | reverse complement strand
AACTGTGAGGCCTGCTGCTGCCGCTTGGAGGTGATGCTGCTTACCGAGACGGGCGTGCCCGATAATTATATCGGGATAGATAAGTGGGGTGGCCCGGTTATGGCGCGCTTAGATGATGGATGGTGCGCAGCGTTAGATAGAAACAGCATGCGCTGTAAAATCTACGAGCAACGGCCGATGATTTGCCGTGATTTTGAGATGGGCGAAGAGGAGTGTCTTGTCGAGCGAGCTGATTTTGCTCGGGGATAATGGCTGCTATTTGTCATTGCATCGCAACAATCAATAATCGCTCCTCTGTTTTAAATGTTCGCAAACAGCGGCTAAGATTTACTAGCCGCCAGCAATTATTATTTTTCACCTGTTTTGCTATCGTGATGCGCTTTTAACTGTAAATAAAGTAGATCTTTTAACTGCGCGCGATGATGTTTGAGCTCGTTCATATGCTTATCATCGGTCGGACTGCCTGCTATTTCAAGTTGACGAATATCATAATCTAATATGTGGTATTGCTGTGCTTTTTCTTTAAATTCCAGATTGCTGTGATTTAAATGAACAATGTCTAATTTGAACTCAGGGAAGTCGATAATAAGTGCGTGATTTTCATTTAACATATTGATTCCTCAACAAAGAAAGTTTACCTGATATTTACTATAGCATTGTAAATATGAGCTAAAGTCGAAATAATTTGTTTATATTGATCTACGTAACAAAAAAAGTTGCTGCTAAAGTGAAGGCTGTTTTACTTTCACAAGTTCTGTAAATAATCGCCCAAGCCAGCGCCATTATTTGATTTAATCTAAATTCTTTTTAAATCTGGCGGAGGCAACAATTAAGCCGCTTAACGTAAAGATCAACAACCACAGCGAGTCTCTCCATAGATCCAACAGATCTGCTCCTCGTAAAATGACCCCGCGTATAATACGCATAAAGTGAGTTGCGGGCAGTGCTTCGGATATCCACTGGGCAGCGATTGGCATTCCCTCGTAAGGGAAGATAAAACCCGACAATAAAATGGAGGGCAATAGAATAAAGATGGTCATCTGCATCGCTTGAAGTTGTGTGACAGCAAGAGTGGAGATAACCAGTCCCAGGGTTAGACTTGCTGCAATAAAAAGCAGTGCAGCGAATAATACTTGGCTTAAATCGCCATTAATCGGAATCGAAAATATAAAATATCCAAGACTTAAAATTATGCCGACTTGGATTAAGCCGATAAAAATGTAGGGAATTATTTTACCTATCATCAGTTCAATAGGACGAATGGGAGTGGTGATCAGTAACTCTAAATTGCCGTTTTCCCGCTCTCTTACAATCGCCGCACTGGTGAACATGATCATTGTCATGGTGAGAATAACCCCTAATAATCCCGGTATAATATTAACGGGAGAGCGCCGCGTCGGGTTGAACAAAAGGGTCACTTCGAAGGTTTTTTGTTGTGCTGATGGTATTGCATTGATACCCGATAGGGGCATATTTTGTAACTGCAAAATAGCAGCACTTATTATGGAATCGGATCCATCCACTATCCATTGCCCTAAAATTTCATGCTGAGCAATGCGCTGCGTTAAATTGCTCGGCAAGATCAATACCGCTCTGACCAGACCTTGTTGTATCGCTTGTTCCGCTTCAGTAACAGATCTATATTTTTTGCTAACAGTAACCACCTGCGTGACTTTGACCGCTTCTATTATTAAACGCCCGCTAGCTGAGTTACTTTGGTCAACGATCGCAATGGGGATATTACGGATATCGGTATTAATCGCATAACCGAACAGTAATAATTGAATAAGCGGGATCATAATGACCATAGCAAAGGTGATTCTATCTCTTGAAAGTTGCCGTAATTCTTTGATGATAATGGACTTCATACGAAACAGTGCGTTCATTGCCGCCCCTTTCCTGTGCTGGTGACAAAAACATCTTCCAGGCTGGGCCGTGCAATATTTAATTGTGCTTTCTGCAGTTCGGGAAAGCCCGTCCGTAACCACTGCAGGGGATTATTAATACGGTTGTCCACCAGTACGCGCAAGCGGATACCTATTTGCGCGGCTGAACGAATATTCGGATTTTGTAACAGCGTGGCTTTTAAGGTGCGTAAATTATCCGTTTTCACCTCTACGACCTGCACCCCCATATTCTGCATTAATGTTTCAGGCGCATCGTCCGCGCGGATCACGCCCGATTCCATAATAGCGAGGCGGTGGCAACGCTCTGCCTCATCCATATAATGGGTGGTGACGAGAATGGTCGTACCCTGATCGCTTAAATCAAAGAGTTGCTCCCAGAAATCACGTCTGTTTTCCGGATCGACAGCCGATGTCGGTTCATCTAAAAAAAGTAATTCAGGGTTGTGCATGGTTGCTGCTGCAAGTGATAAGCGCTGTTTTTGTCCGCCGCTCATCCCCGCGACACGCTGCCCTTTTAGTGGTTCGAGTCTGTATCTATGTAACTGTTCTTGAATGCGCAGTTTTAATTGCCCGTTTGGGATAGAATAAATTTGACCTATAAACTGCAAGTTTTCAGTCACACTCAAATCATTATAAAGCGAAAATTTTTGTGTCATATAGCCTATTCTTAAACGCAGCGCTTCGGCTTGTTTAGGGACCGCCAACCCGAGCACGTTTACCTGCCCTGATGTCGGACTTAATAATCCGGTAAGTATGCGGATCATGGTGGATTTTCCGCAACCATTTGGCCCGAGAAAACCATAAATACAGCCTTTGGGTACCGCTAAATCGATACCATCAAGCGCCGTTAAATCAGCAAATTTTTTAGAAATATTGGTCGCTTGGATCACGAGTTCAGGCATAGGCTCCGCTTCTACTTTGTTAAATCAACTTGGGCGGGAATACCTGCAGGTAAATATTGAGCGCTGTCAGGTAACTCTATTTCAGCAAGATACATCAATCGTGAACGCTCATCCTCTGTGAGCGCGTAATAGGGGGTAAATGCGGGATCTGTTGCTATCCAGCGGACAATGCCTTGAAAGGGGGGATCTACCCCATCGACATGAACACTTGCTTGTTGGCCTATCATAAATTTCAGCCGTGATGAGGCTGGGATATAAACGCGTGCGTAGGGGGCGAGACCGGTCTGAATAACAGCAACAAGTGCGCCCATTGGCACTCTTTCTCCAATGTTATAAGGTAGGCTATCGAGAATGCCATTGCGTGTTGCAATAATCGTCAGTTCATCAAGTTTTTGTTGTTGTAATGTGACTTGCGCTTGTGTTGCGGCCAATGCGGCCTGCGCAGCCGCGATATCTTCTAATCGAGCGCCTGCTGTGAGTTTAGCAAGCGTTTCTTTGGCAGCATGGTATGCCGCTATTGCTATATCTTTATTGGCTAATTGCCGCTCAATTTCAGCGCTGCTTGCCAGCCCTTGCTGGAAAAGTTTATTGATGCGGCGATAGCTTTTATCATTGGCTATCAGGCTGGCATCTGCTTGCTCGAGTACCGCCTGAGCAGCTGCGATATCTTCGGGTCTTTCACCATTACTTAAACGTAGCAACTGAGCATTGGTTTTTGCATACTCAGCTTTAGCTTGGGCCAGAACCGCAAGTTGATTTTTATTATCTAATTGAACCAGTATCTGCCCAACAGTGACATGGGTTCCTTCTTTAACGGGAAGTTCACGGATGATCTCATTGGCGGTTGCGGAAAATGTAATTCTATCCCTTTCCAATATACCTAAAGCTTGCCCTGTCGAGCTTTTCTCACAGCCGGCCAATATCGTCAAACAGCCCAGTAAAACGAGTAATATACGCATTTTAATACCTATACTTTTTTAATTTACTAATAGTAGTTAAATTTTCAAAAAAGACAGGGCCTTATACCTTTTTTATTAAAATTTTATAAATTCTCAGCGCGTTACTCGGCAAGATAAAAATAGTGATTTTATCTGTCATTATCAACCCTGCTATTAATCCCTTTAAACGCCACTGTTATCGTCTATTAGGGCTGTTGTAACTTTGCGTTTTTGCTAATAACGTACATACTAAAATATGATTTATTGATTTAATTCACAGACGATTTTGCCAGTGAATTAGTGTTATCGGGCACTCTAAATAGACTATGACTGTTTATGGGTAGAGAGCTTTAATCTAATCATTTTATTATGGGTGACCGGAAGATAGTTTTAAAGCGATCAATTAACAAGCTGATACCCCCTGCGTTTTGTGCTAAATGGTGCTGTTTGCTTGTTGTTTTCTAGCTTAAGGATTTATCTGCTAGAGACATAATTTGCCGGTCTTTTTTGTGATCACCTGAGCTACAAAGGAGCAAAACTGATGACAAAATATGTTTATTTATTTGGCGATGGTCGGGCCGATGGCTCTTTGTCGCTGCGCACGCTGCTCGGAGCAAAAGGTGCCAATCTGGCCGAAATGTCTTCTCTTGGTTTGCCCGTTCCACCCGGATGTACTCTGACAACGGCTGTGTGTAAGGAGTTTCACGACAGTAATGGCAGTTATCCCGAAGAGATGCGAACGCAACTCAATAGTGCGCTGAAAACGCTAGAGGTGCAGATGGGGAAAGTGTTTGGTGATCCCAAAAATCCACTGTTGCTGTCGATCCGCTCCGGTGCCCCCGCTTCTATGCCGGGGATGATGGATACGGTTCTCAATCTTGGCCTGAATGATAAAACGATTGAAGGACTTATTACTCACAGCAAGGATCGCCGTTTTGCCTACGACTCCTATCGCCGTTTTATTCAGATGTATGCCAATGTTGTAATGGGGCTTAGT
>NZ_JBLIEK010000188.1:0-4822 GCF_047632995.1 Psychromonas sp. | reverse complement strand
TTCTGTTTTTTCAGCCAGTAAACCATTAAAAGGTGCGGCAATTAAATTAGCGACTGTGGAAAATAGAAACGCAAAAGAAAATAAAATAGCAGCGACTAAAAATGGCCAAAAAAGGTAGGAAAGCCAGCTTAAAAAATCAGGTAACTCGGCAATGTAACTGTCTATCCAATTCATAATTGCAGTGAATAAAAACCAGAATGCACCGGCAAAAATGGCTATATTGATAAGCAGCGGAATAACAGCAAAAAAGCGTAATTTGGGGTGACAAAGTAATTTCACCCCTTTGAGTAAATAGGCTATTCCAGAAAGAGGCTGTTTAACCAGTTGGTTGTGTAGCATCATAAAAACTCTTATAAAAAGTATCAAGCGTTCAATTCTAACGTTTATTACCTTAATACAGGTATAAAAATATTAAGTTTGTATAAAGAGTTAACAATTTCATAAAAAAAACATGCAATATATAGACGCTTTCACTTATTCAAGGTAGTTTATCTGCCATCACCTCGAGCGAGAGGGACTTCATTTCATTTTGTTAATCAAGAGAAAGAAAAATGCAACATTTTCAACCTATCTTAATTATTATTGGCATCCTAGCTATTGCCGCGGTTTTAATCCATGGCTATCTACTAAATCGTAAAGCTAAATCCCCCGTTATTGACGGTTTTTCTAATTCAGATACAGATCAGATATCCACTGAAAAAACGGCTTTAAATGATCAGGATGGCATAATCGGCGATGTGCGTATTATTCAAGAACAGCATGACAATGATGATAGTGATTTTTTCACTGCTTTAGATCTTGATGAAACGGATGATATTAATTTTTCATCTGAGCGAGAAACGCTGGCGTTCTCAGAAAATATAGATCCGCAGGATCATGAAGATGATCTGTTGCAGCCAATGATAGTTACTGATCTTGACCCCCTTAGTGATGAATTGGAAGCGGATGTTCCTGCTCAAACAGAATTAAAAAATAGTAAAGCTGAGCCGCAATATCCAGCAGAAGAAACACAAGATATTTTTATTTTTAATGTGGTTGCCAGAGAAGAAGCAGAAGTTGTGCGCGGGCATGAATTACTGCAGTTTTTTTTAACAGCAGGTTTTCGTTTCGGTGAAATGTCAATTTTCCACCGTCATCTTAACTCCAACGGGACTGGGCCAATTTTATTTAGTATTGCTAATATGATGGCGCCGGGCGTATTTGATCCTGAAAATATGGAACAATTTCGTTCACAAGGGGTTTCATTTTTCTTAACCGTACCTAATAATAATATTAACGTTAAAGAAGCATTTGATATGATGCTGGTTGCAGTTGAGCAGATGGCTGAAGAATTTGATTGTCTGGTTTTAAATGGCGAAAGAGAGCCATTAACAGAACAGCAGTTCAGAAATTATCATGAGCGTTTATTACGTTATATTTAGCAAAACTGAGCCGAACAATCGAAGCCCCGTATATCGGGGCTTTTTTTATAGAAAATGCATTGCTGTTGGGCATGAATATAAGTGATAAAAAATGAGCATCAAAACAGAAATAACGCGATTAAGTGAATTATTAGAAGAGTATAACTACCAGTATTATGTACTTGATAACCCGAGTGTTCCAGACAGTGAATACGATCGAATTTTCCAGCAATTACAAAAACTAGAAAAACAGCACCCTGATTTAGCGTCAGCGAATTCTCCGACACAAAAAGTTGGCGGAGTCGCGCTAAGCAAATTTGAACAAGTAACCCACCAGAAACCTATGCTCAGTTTAGATAATGTATTTGATGGGCAATCTTTAACTGATTTTATGCAACGTGCATCTGATAAATTAGACAACCGTGAGATAGCTTTTTGTATTGAACCTAAACTTGACGGTTTAGCGGTGAGCATTATTTATGAGAAGGGGTTACTTGTACAAGCCGCTACCCGTGGAGATGGGCAAACGGGTGAAAATGTCACTGAGAATGTTAAAACTATCGCCAACCTCCCGCTTAAATTACGTGGTGACAATATTCCGCCATTATTAGAGGTGCGCGGTGAGGTTTTCATGCTCAAAGCGGGCTTTAATAAATTAAATGAAGCTTTAATCAAAGCTAATGAAAAGCCGTTTGTTAACCCTCGCAATGCCGCTGCAGGTAGTTTGCGTCAGCTGGACTCAAAAGTGGCTGCCAGCCGTCCCTTGGCATTTTACTGTTATGCGGTAGGTATATATGAAGGCGATTTGCCTGCGACTCAGTTTGAACGTATTGCACAGCTAAAGGGGTGGGGCTTACCTGTTTCAGAAGAGGTGAAGCGGGTTGTCGGTAATGAGGATTGCCATGCTTATTATCAAGCTCTTTCAGAAAAACGGCCAAGTTTGGCCTATGAGATTGATGGCGTCGTGTATAAAGTTGATGATATCAGTTTGCAGGATAAATTGGGTTTTGTTGCCCGCGCGCCACGTTGGGCAATTGCTTATAAATTTCCGGCAGAAGAAGCGGTGACTGTCGTTGAAAACGTTGAATTCCAAGTGGGACGCACGGGCGCTATTACCCCTGTCGCTAAACTAAAACCTGTTTTTGTCGGGGGAGTGACCGTTTCTAATGCAACCTTGCATAATAAAGATGAGATAGCGCGTTTGGGTGTTTTGATTGGCGATCACGTTATTGTTCGTCGAGCCGGTGATGTGATTCCGCAAGTTGTCCGGGTTTTGCTTGATAAACGCAGCCCTGAAACGACGCGGGAAATTGAATTTCCTATTGTTTGTCCTGTTTGTGAAAGCAATGTTGAACGCATAGAAGGAGAGACAACAATACGCTGTGCGGGTGGTTTATACTGCGCCGCTCAGCGCAAAGAGGCGATTAAGCATTTTGCATCGCGTAAAGCGTTAAATATTGATGGCTTGGGTAATAAATTGGTTGAGTTATTAGTGGATCATAAGCTTATCCAAGATCCCGCTCAGCTATTTAGTTTAACGGCCAGTCAAGTCGCAACGCTGCCCAGAATGGGAGAGGTTTCAGCAAAAAAACTGATCAACAGTTTGCAACTTAGCAAAAAAACCACACTGGCGCGTTTTCTCTATTCATTGGGTATTAGAGAAGTGGGGGAAGCGACCGCAAATAATTTAGCCAACCATTACAAAACATTTGCGGCGATTAAACTTGCCAGTATTGAAGATCTACAACGTGTTGCGGATGTGGGGGAGATTGTTGCCAAACATATCTATTATTTCTTCCTTCAAAAACATAATGTCGAGGTTGTCAGCAAATTAATGGCGGCGGGAATACATTGGCCGGATATTGAAGGGGTTAATGAGAGTGAATTGCCGTTATTAGGGCAAACATTCGTGATCACCGGATCGTTCACAAGTCTCTCCCGTAGTGATATAAAAAATGCACTGCAACTGTTAGGCGCAAAAGTTGCCGGCAGTGTTTCTAAAAAAACCAGCACGGTTATTGCCGGCGATGCTGCGGGCTCTAAACTGACTAAGGCACAAGAGCTCGGTATCAATATAATAGATGAAGCAGAATTATTAACTTTACTTAAGAGTTGAGTTATAAGCATCAGAGTGAATAGGTGGTCACGACATACTTTCTAAAAATCAGTAATATATTTCTATATAATCAGAAATTGAGGCAAACATGAAAAAGATTAAAAACGAATCTCAACTATTACAGCATGCAGTAAAACTTGGCTCTGCATATGCACTTAAGCGTCAATATGTCGGTTTTGATCCAACAACATCGGCAAAAGATAAGCAGGAATGTATTTATCGTTTATTAGTGCAAGATAAACTCATCTCGCCACTGGCCAAAGATCAGGAGGATGTTGCAAATATTCGCCACAAGTTGGTATTGTGGATAATTAAGCATCTACCGGAAGATCACTCTTTATTAAAGTAACTCCTCCGTACAAGGCGCTTTAAACAAAGCGCCTTAACCGTCCAACTTCCGCCACAACAAACTTCACTGTCAATATCCAAATAGGTTTTACATTAGCTAAATTGATGCCACCTGCATCTGCTTTGCGAATCTAGCTTAAATCAAGTTATGTTTATTTTCATTGCTATTAACTACTTGTAATAAGTCGGTTTTTTTATCTATTAAGTTTACTGTGGGTGGAAATTGGATAATTAGCTTGAATAATGGACTATACCACGCAGTTATAAACATATACTGCTTGTTATTTAGGCTTTCAGTATTATTGTCATAAATAGAGCTTGCCAATATAATGTGATCTGTATATCATTCACCTCACTTAGACAGAGGCCAATACAGCCGTTGTTTAAGTGATAAAAACGGACGCGAGATGGAGCAGCATGGTAGCTCGTCGGGCTCATAACCCGAAGGTCGTAGGTTCAAATCCTGCTCTCGCAACCAATTTTATCGTCTATTAAGGAAAAGCTTATCGGGCTCAACTCTTAATAAACACTGGCGAAGGTCGTAGGTTAATATCCTGTTATCGAAACCAATTTTGACAGCTAAAGATTTAGAAAAAGAAAGACAATTACGGACGCGAGATGGAGCAGCATGGTAGCTCGTCGGGCTCATAACCCGAAGGTCGTTGGTTCAAATCCAGCTCTCGCAACCAACTTTTCAGTTGTAAAATGAAGCATAAATACGGACGCGAGATGGAGCAGCATGGTAGCTCGTCGGGCTCATAACCCGAAGGTCGTTGGTTCAAATCCAGCTCTCGCAACCAATTTTGTTTGTCTATTAAGAAAAGCTTATCGGGCTCAACTCTTAATAAACACTGGCGAAGGTCATAGGATAATATCCTGTTATCGAAACCAACTTCTTATCCATTAAGAAGTGTTAAAGATTTAGAAAAAGAAAGACAATTACGGACGCGAGATGGAG
>NZ_JBLIEK010000187.1:0-4848 GCF_047632995.1 Psychromonas sp. | reverse complement strand
GCGTTATCGCTTATTTATGTAGAATAACTACACTGCATAAGCTCTGCATTGTATAAAGAATCTACAAACTGCTGCAAAAAAAATCCCGAAAGATAAACAGGCCCTAGGGAGGCGCTCAATAAAGGTTATGCTAATGCGACCTTAGGATCAACAAACTCAAATCCTAAGTTTTCTGCAACACTGGCACAGGTTATCTGACCATTGATAACATTTAGGCCATTTAAGAAATTGGAATCACTTAATAAAGCTTGTTTATAGCCTTTATCAGCAAGATTTATGATGAAGGGCAGTGTCGCATTATTCAATGCAAATGTTGAGGTCAGTGGCACAGCCCCGGGCATATTAGCAACACAGTAGTGAACTACATCATCAACAATATAGGTTGGATCTGCGTGCGTTGTTGCTTTTGAGGTTGCAATACAGCCACCTTGATCTATCGCAACATCAACAATGGCAGAGCCCGCTTTCATGTTTTTAATATGTTCAGCTGTGACTAATTTAGGGGCAGCTGCGCCGGCAACCAGTACCCCACCAATCACCAAATCCGCTTCAAGGACATGTTTTTCAAGTGCTTCCGCTGTTGAATAGACGGTTTTAATTTTATTACCAAACTGCGCATCAAGACGACGTAACACATTGGCATTACGATCTAGAATAACCACTTCAGCCCCCATGCCGACGGCCATTTGTGCGGCATTATTACCGACCATTCCGCCACCAATAATGACCACCTTGGCAGGAGCAACACCAGGAACGCCGCCTAATAACATACCACTGCCTGCATTTGATTTTTCAAGGGCTTGGGCACCAGCTTGAATTGACATGCGACCTGCAACTTCTGACATCGGTGCTAAAAGAGGTAAACCACCTTGATTGTCGGTGACTGTCTCATAGGCAATACAAATTGATTTTGATTTAATCAAATCTTCTGTTTGCGGGAGATCGGGTGCCAAGTGAAGGTAAGTAAATAGAATTTGTCCTTCACGCAACATTGCACGTTCAATTGCCTGGGGTTCTTTTACCTTAATTATCATTTCAGCGCTGGCGAATACTTCGGCCGCACTTTTCAGGACAGATGCACCAACATTAATGTAGTCCTGATCACTGAAACCTATGCCTGTACCGGCATTGTGCTCAACAATAACCTGATGTCCATGATTGGTTAATTCACGAACGCTGCCTGGAACCATGCCTACACGATATTCGTGGTTTTTAATTTCTTTCGGGACGCCGACAATCATAATACATACTCCGTTATGGTTTAGTTTAATAAATATTTAAAGCTAGTTTAAAGGTCTTTATCTAGATTGTGCTACCAAGTTTTTGTGCCTTTGTAGTTTTATATTTTATAATTTTATGCTTTTCTGGTGTTATATTCTGAATCGGTTGTTATCAGCTTGTTACTGCCTGGTTATCGCCTTGTTGATTTTTGGTTGTTGCTTTGTTATTTAAAATTTAGGGGCAAAGCACCGAACAGCTAAATTATAACGCCATGAAAAATCGGACAAAACAAAACGCTTCACTTGTTCGCAGTGAAGGGGGATTGGCGAAAGGTAATCATTCCGTCCAGAGTCTAAAAATTTAAGGGGGATTCATTATATAAGAGATCATTGCATTTAGCGTCAGCACCTTAGCGTAATCAGCTTCTGGAATGACTACTTGAGACCGCTTGGAAACAGCGATCACCAAATTAAGGAAATCCATCGAATCGAGTTCCAGTGCTTCGCGCATATCTTGATCATCGGGCACTTCATCCGCTTCTATTTCAGGGGCAATATTACTTAACTCTTCAAGAATCAGTGCTTTTATTTCGTTTTTGTTCATAAATCCTCTCGGTTTATTGTATTTTGATTTTTAATCCGCTTTACCATTCTCAGGTTACACCGCTCGAATCAGAAGCTGTCCACAAAGCTTCCGGCTTTTGCAGCAGTTGGTTTAACTGATACAGAAAACGGGCGCCGATGCGGCCATCACTGACGCGATGATCGGCCGCAAGGGAAGCCTCAATAACGGAACGTATTTTTATCGAGCCATCGACGGCCATCACCTCTTGATGAGGGCTACCTAAAGCCAGAATAGCCACCTGCGGCGGAAAAATAACAGCGAACATCTGCTCTGCACCGCGTTCACCGATGCTGGTCACAGTAAAACTGCCCCCGCTCAATTCAGAAAAGACTAAACTGCCATTGCGCGCGCGTGTCACCTGCTGCTTAAGCAGTTCCATTACCTGTGAGGGAGAAAGTGTTTGTGCCGCGCGGATCACCGGCATTACCAATCCACCGCCACGTAAATTAATCGCATTGGCTAAATGCACTGTTTCACTCGCGACAAAGCGGCCCTCACTATATTCGCCATTAAGTTGCCCGTTATCCATTAATGCACGGGCAACAGCACACAATAAAGGCGCAGCTAAGAGCAGACGCTGATCGATGGGGAGCCTTGCGTTAACCTGCAGTAAGTAGTCTTCTAACGCTGTTATATCCAAACGCTGGCGCAAATAATAATGTGGTATCTGTTGTTTTGAACGGGTCACTGTGGCGCTAATCGCCTGGCGCATGGCTTCGTTATCAAACACTTTTTTAGGCTTTGCTGCTGCTCTGCTTAAGGTTAGCTTAGCGGTTTCTTTTTTATCGGGCGCGTTTTCTGCCGTCGCGGGCGACTGCTGACTGCGCTGTTTTTGTTGTATTGCCTGCTCGACCATGGTCAAAGTGACAATTTTATTGACTGGCTTGGGAAACAGTAAATTTAAAGTGAGTTGCTGCTGCTTCGCAAAAGATCGCGCCGCGGGCGTTGCTAAAATAAAATCTTTAGGGGTTGTTAAGTGATGGTCCGGTTGCTCAGTCACCGTGGGCGCAGGGCTCGGATTTATATTCGCAGCGGCTGTGGCAAGCATCGGGTCAGCGGTAACATTTTCCGGACGAGGGGTTGTCTTTTCACTGTCTTTAATCGAGCTTAATCTGGCGATAGGTTCTCCAACGGCAATCTGATCCCCTTCTTTGACCAGTAAATTTATTATTAATGCATCTTCAAACAGATCTAAATCTATTGCCCCCTTGTGGGTTTCGATTACCGCAACCACATCACCCCGTTTTATATGATCCCCCTCTTTAACCAACCACTGTGTTAGCGTTCCTTTTCTCATATCAGAGCCAAAAGAGGGCATCTTTAAGTCATGTTCATTGCTGCTCATAAGGGAGCCCTTACATCCTGATCGGATGGCTCCATCATTCGCTTAGCCACTGCAATAATTTGTGCTACCTGCGGCAGGCTCGCCTGTTCTAAATGGTATGCGTAGGGGATCGGCACTTCAGCGCTACAAACGCGATTAATGGGAGCATCTAAATACCACAGTCCAAGTTCTGCAATAGTGGCGCTGACTTCAGCGGACATTCCGCCACTTTTCCATGATTCGTCAACAATCAGCGCCTTGTGTGTGCGCCGCACTGAATCTAAAATGGTCGCTCTGTCTAAGGGGCGTAAACAGCGCAAATCGACGACTTCCGCATCAATGCCTAAGGTTTTAAGTTGCTCTGCTGCATCCAGTGCTTTATACAAACAACCTCCCCAGGTGATAATACTTAAATCATGACCTGTTCTGCGGATCACCGCTTTTTCCATCGGCGCAATTGTCTGTTTTTCCGGCAGCTCAGCCTCCATATTATAGAGCATCACATGTTCAAAAATAATCACCGGGTCAGGATCATCAAGTGCCATTTTTAACATATAGCGCGCATCACCTACCGTGGCCGGATAAAGTACTTTAAGGCCGGGAATATGGGCATATAAACCTTCAAAACTGTGGGAATGTTGAGCCGCCAGCTGCTTTCCTGCCCCGCAGGACATGCGAATAACTAAGGGCACCGATATCTGTCCGCCAGACATATGCCTGAGCGTCGCGGCGTTGTTGATTATTTGATCCAGTGCGAGCAGACTGAAATTGACCGTCATGATTTCTACTATGGGTCTCATTCCGCCTATGGCTGCACCAATACCTGCACCGACAAAGCCGGATTCCGCCAAAGGAGTATCAATAATGCGTTGCGCGCCGAAGCTCTCGAGCAAGCCTTTGGAAACCGCATAACAGCCCCCATATCTGCCCACGTCTTCGCCGATCAAAAAGACTCTGGAATCATCCTTTAAGGCTTCCACTATTCCAGCCCTAAATGCCTCTCTGAAGGTGATTTTATCCATTGGACACCTCCGTATACACGTGCTGTAACAAACTTTCGACGGGCTCGATATCTGCCGCCTCTGCGCTGCGCACCGCCGCATCGATCTCTTTATCTACCGCTAATTCGATGGCCTGCAGCTCTTCGGGTTCGATTTGATGATTGTCTTTTAACCATTGGCTTAACTGGACCAGAGGTCCTTTTTTCTTCCACTGCTCAACTTCGTCATTATTACGATAAAGCTGGGTATCAAACATAGAGTGACCACGAAAACGATAGGTCTGGCATTCTATAAAATGCGGGCCGGCACCATTGCGTATCGCGCTGCAGGCAAGTTTTGCCGCGGCTTCAACATCAATCACATTCATACCATCTACAACTTGCGCTGCTAAGCCGTAACTTGCTGCTTTTAAGTGAATTTTCTGATTGGACTGTTCGAGTTCCAGGGCCGTACCCATGGCATAAAGATTATTTTCACAGATAAATAAGATCGGCAGCTGCCATAATTTGGCAAGATTCAGGCTCTCATGAAATTCTCCCTCGGCAACCGCTCCGTCACCAAAAAAACAGCAGGTGACAGCCTGGTTCTGTAACATTTTATCCGCTAATGCGATACCAACGGCAATCGGCAAAGCACCGGCAACAATGGCATTACCGCCATAAAAACGCTGGCTGCTGT
>NZ_JBLIEK010000186.1:0-4898 GCF_047632995.1 Psychromonas sp. | reverse complement strand
GGGTCGCTATCTCCCCTACAAGCCTAGAGATATTAACACTAGTATCACAGGGTATGGGTTGGCACCAATTATGATAATATTGAAAGTAGCATTTTTGTTTTGTTCAATCCTTTTTCAGAAACTGGAAATGCACATAAAGTTCAAAGGGGCAGGATATCCGAAGAACTATGTATCACTCGTGAGCAAAGTTCCTTTGAATAATAAAGTAGGCACCCACTTTTAGAAATAGCAAAACAGCGGTTATGTTCGTAAGCGCACAATTAAACGGTGCGCTTACATTACAAATAACTGATGACAACAAATACCTTCTAGGGAATATCTATAGTCTTCTAAATGTAAATCACTCAACTTTTATATTAATAATTTACTGGTTATTTGTTATTGGGATATTTTATCATTTCTAGAGCTTTATCTATAAAAGTTAAAGCTTGTTGTTTTTCTTTTTCAACAGATTTTTGCATAATTGTACGCATGCCGTTGATGTCTCCTAATACTAGTTCGACCTTTTTTGTAAAGGCACCACTCATCAATTCTTCAAAAGGAATTGACAGCTCTGGGAGGCATAAATTATTCATTATTCCTTGTGATTTATGTTCGTAATTTAATGCAAAAGCCGGAGTGCCAAAATTCATTGAAATTATTGCACTATGGAGTCTTGTTCCAATGGTCAGAGCGCATTTACTGAATATTATACCGAGGTCGATATCATTATATTCATCCATTAGTACCGTAAAATTGTGACGTAATTTGCACTTTAGCTGAACGTTTAAGGCAATCATTCTATCGTCTTTATGATAACCATCTATTGCCGTGCAGGTTGAAACTGCAATAATTTTATACCCCAGTGCCATCAAGTGATCGCACAGTAAAGCCATTTCGGTCTCATAAGCATCTTGACTTACCTTGAGCTTTTTATCAAAGGGGGCTAACTCGCGCAGTGTTACAGCGATATAAGGGCCATCATCAAGCGGTATATTTATTTTTTTATCGACAGGTGAGACTAACCAAGCTGTATCAGTGCCAACATGTACTTTATTTGTAATGTTTAGTTCTTTATTCACCAATTCTTCACTAACAGACTCCCTTAAGCCAAAGAATTTAGCTTGATTGAAAACAGAGTTACTTAAGTGCTTAAATGATTTTTTAGAAAATGGACCAACACTGTGTCCCAGAATAAGCAGTGGTTTATTGGCATTTAAGGTACACAGAGCATGTTCAAATTGAAATATTCCATATGAATCAACGAAGAAAGATCCACCTACTTGAATAACAGCGTCATATTCTTGCAAGCTATTTATATGCTGGGAGATATACTTTGATAACGGAAAAAATCTTAATAGCCCTTTGTGTTTAATTCGAGCATGTAAAATTCTAATATCTAAATTTTCACGTACTTTTTTTATTCTATTTATTAATAGGCCTTTGATTGCGGTGCGCCTTCTTTTATGAAGGATATCAGCAACAAGAGGTACACCTAGTAAATAGCTAGAACTATTAGGATAGCGGCTAGTGATAGTGAGTTGGATTCCCTTATCAATAGTTTTTATACCTTCGATCAAGCCACGCAAAATTGCCGCGTCACCTCTATTGCCGCAAGTATGGTTACCGACAATCAGGAGTTTTGTTAGTTTTTTCACTCATTACCTCTGTTCAAGCAGATTCCTGTTATATCAATTTAGGTTCATTTTAACTGATAAAAACTCAACAAAAAAATTAGTTTGAGCGTAACTATCGATTAATTTTATTTTTCACTGAGCAATGTTAAGGAATATCGTTCATAAGACTAGACAACGCGATGTTGAGGTCTTTTGCATTAAAATCAGCATTTACTTTCGACACTGCGTTATTTTTAATTTGGCTAGAGTTTATTACCGTAGAATTCAATAGTTCCAACCTGTTTTTAATTTCATTGGAATCTTTTTCAGGAACTAAAAAACCACTTTCGTTATGGTCAATTAACTCTGGGATTCCACTATGTATGGTAGAGATGACGAGTACGCCAGATGCCATTGCTTCCATTAAAGATACGGGGATACCTTCCATATCACCCTTGCAATCTGTTACTGAGGGTAGGAGAAATACATCAGCATTCTTAAGTGCCTTTGCTACAAAGTCAGGAGTTTGAGGTCCATGAAAAACTATATCGTCTTTACGTTTGTAGTTTTTTACCTGACTTTTTAGTAATTCAAGAAGTTCACCACCACCAACAATATGATACTTGAGTGGTATGCTGCATTTTTCAATTGCTTCAAGAGCATAAATTAGACCCTTTTTTTCTGTTGCCCTCGCCACAGTTAAGATGTTTAAAGTGCTAGAAAGTGGTCTGTTTTCAAATTCAAACCTGTTGATATCAATGCCCATGTGATGCACTTTTATTTTATTATTTGGCACACCGTAACTTTTAAGTCGATTAGCCCACAGTTCACTTATTGGTAAGAGTAAGTCTGACGTATTCCCAAGCCAACGATATAAACCTTTCCAGTGTTTTATTTGCTTATATTCACTTATTTCATAGCCATGAAAAACGGTGAAAAGTTTACCTTCTAAAATATGCGATTTTCTTAAATAATTGGCTATAACACCAATATGACCAAAGTGAGCAATAATACAATCAGCACTAGTCTTTTTCTCTGTAATCAATCCAATTTTCAATATATCCCTAGCAAGCTTAAGGTTTCGTTTGCTTAATAATATAAGTGAAAACCAAATTAATTGAACCCTACTTGGATAGGTAAGTAATAACCTTAATTGTTGTAAAAATATTGAACAGATTGCCATGAGGAAAAACTGGTTACCAGACGTTGTTGGTAGTAAATATCTCGTTCTTTTTATTAGGCCGTTTTTTGTAATACTTTGGTCTGTAATGAAATTGGTATCACCGGGATAAATAGAGACAATGTTAACTGCGTGACCGAGTTCAATTAAACCATTTATTTGTTCAACGACAAATGTTTGGGAAAGAACCGGAAAACTATTGGTAAAAAAGGTGATTGACTTAGATGCCATTAATTCAGTCCATGTTGTAATGTTTTATGCGCGACAAGCTTTGCTTAAAAACAGAATATAACATGAAGATGCTGAGTACATCAGCACTATAAACTGTTACATAAAGCATAACTTTGATTAGCAGACTTAATTCGAGTTGAGGGATGACAATATATTCTAATATGAATAAGGGGGCGATTAAACAAAGCAGGGGAATAATTAAAAAAATTAGGGTTTTGTTAAAATCCACGGTGGATACTTTTTTGATCACAAAATAATAAGCAAGTGGTACGCAAATACTTTGAAATATTACCAAGGCTATCGTCAGTGCATAAATACCATGAAGGGCTGATAGGTACATGACTAAAGCATTGACAGGCAGTATTGCAATATTCCAATAAAAACTTAAGTAGGTTTTGCCAGACACTTGCACTAAAGGCCCCATTAAATTAGATGGGCAGACCCTAATGAACCAAAACAGTGAGAGCAACGCCAAAATAGGTGCATATTTTTGAAATTTTTCACCATAAATGACTAAGGTAATTAAGTCAGAAGCACCGATTAACGGCGCGTAACAAATAGCAAGAATAACCGCTTGTACACAAAAAAGATCGTAGTAAGTGTTCTTCAAACGTTGAGGGTTTTGTTTGGCATGGCTAAACAAAGGTAGCGCAATCTTACCTATAATGGGCTGAATGGCTTGTGATGGACGACTGGCTAGTTGTTTAATTAGGTGATAAGCGCCCAACTCTTGTAGTGGCAGTAAGGAGGCTAGAATTAACGTGTCGATTTGTTTACGTGTTATGTTTAGCCATTGACCGCCTAAGTCGTAGACTCCATATTTAAACGCATCTTTTGCGGTTTTTATCTTAAAGTTTAGGCCTAAATTCGCTAGATGACTCATTGCCGCCATAATGCCTATGAGACGTAAGAGTTGATAACCCAAAGCGGAGAAAATCAGGCAGTAAAGTCCTGAATCTATGGTCGCAATAGCTATCCCAAATGCCATTATTCTTGATGCTATTTCAATTTTAGCCATACTAGCGTGTTTAAATGCCAGTAGGCCTACAGTTTGATATTGTGCACCTACCGCATGCATAATCAAAAGCACACTGAGCACCATGAGCGGTGAAAATAAATCTGTATAGTGCATGAAATACAAAATAGGGTAGGCCAGTAGTAGTACAACAACAACGGCGACAATTCCGATTGTTATGGCTAAAGTGAAAATAGTATTCTTTTCTTCCTGATTTAGATCGCGCTTATACATCAGGTAGTTAGATATTCCACCAAGGGCAACAGCAGTAAATATTTCGATAAACAGGTTTAATATTGCATATTGACCAAAAATAGCTGTTTCGATGGTTCTCGATAATATTGCTAATTGCAAAATTTGCACCGCAATTCCAAATATGGTTGAAATCGTTGTCCATGAGGCGGACTTGGCTATTATCGTCATTTAAGTTTTTGAAATTTTGTTTTTAAAGACATAAAGGGTTTTTCATACAAATAAAAACTCGCTGTCGCCACTAAAATAGTAAACAAAAAACTTGTAACAACAACTTGATAGCTACTACTGGACAGGGAGGGGAAAACCATCATGCTAATGGCATTAAAAGCAGCCATGTGAAAAATATACATGCCGTAGCTTATTTGCCCAATGTAAATAACGGGTCGAAAGTTAAGTATTGATGACGTGATTTTGTCTCTATTGAAAATCACCGAGAGTAAGAACAACGTTAAGATTACATGGATAATAAAATTTGGAAATTTATATATAATCAATATTACGGCGATTACGGCTGAAAGTATTGGTGTCACTTTAGGGTTCAGCAATCTACTTAAAACGTTAAAAGATTTTTGGTGGTGCATGATAATTGCAGCAATTACGCCCAGGCAAATAGCGGGTTGTA
>NZ_JBLIEK010000185.1:0-4988 GCF_047632995.1 Psychromonas sp. | reverse complement strand
TTTTCCGGTGCATGCCGGTCTAATATTTTTATAGGATTGTTTTTTTATATTGTACAAACAGATAATCTAGGTAGATTAAGTGGGGCTCAATGAGTAGATGGTATGACAAACGACCACGTTTGGGAAAAATATTGGATGAGTTTAAAGCAATGGATCAGAAAGTTAGAGAGCCTATTTTAAACGGGATTATTGGTTTGGTGAAACAAAATAAACCAAGCCTTCTTAGTTTTGAAAAAGCTTCAGATTTTCGTTTTGACTCTTTTCGACTACGCTGGTATGAGCATGATCCTCATCTTTGGTTAGTGTTTAACATATTACAATTAGCCGATGTCGCTATTTTGGAATTAGTAGAACATTATCTCGAAAACAGACGTCTAGTGACGTAATTAAAAGTAACCCCAGCAATTATTGGCTACAACTCGCATAAAAACACTTCGAAGTCGCATTTAAAACCTTTCTAGTATCTCTAAACATTAATTTTTAAAGTAGAAGATATTTGTGTTCCTGATGATTACTATAGTCATTTCAAATACAAGCTATTAAATGGTGAAACGATTTTAGCAAGCTTGTAAACGATTGCGAAATTAATGCAATAATCGACGAGCTATATAATCAACGATGACATTGAGCCCTGCAGTGAAAACCAACAGTAATAAGGCTGCACTAAAGCGAATTTCAGAAAAATTACTGTCAACATAAAATCCTAACGTCATTACCCCAATCATACCCAAAATAGCCGTTTCACGGATAATCACTTCAAAACGATAAAACAACAGCCCCATAAAATGAGGGTATAGGGCAGGAAGAACCAGATAACTGTATTGATCAATCCTAGGCTTATAAGTCATCGGCACTGTCACACTGTCAGCCTGACGCGCCATTAAAAAGACCATAAGGCCACTATTGTGTAACGCTAAAGCGATAATAGCGGGTAACATCGAAGGCCCTAATAGCATCATAAGCACAAAGGCCAATAAATATTCCGGCAGTGAACGTAATATTAAATTCACGATCCGCATGATTAATATAATCACTTTGGGCATCATCAACCGGGTATTCAAAGGTAATAAAACCAGGGTCAGCAAATAGGTTAATCCTAAGGCACAAAAAGCCAATACTAAAGTGGCAATCATCCCGGGAAAAACCTGCTGGCTGATTAATTTATAAGCCCAGTCAAATACCTTCGGCAAAATATCAGGTTCAAACCAGCTTAAGAAGGGTTGCCCTTGAAGCATAGGCGGTAAAATATCAACGCTGAGAAAACGCCAAATAAGTTGCCCGTCAATTGTCGGAATAGGCGGTAGAAAGTAGACGGCGAGCGGTAAATACAACCACAAAAAAATCGGTTTAGCCCAAAAGCGTATAGTGCCAATTAACAGTACGAATAGGATTAATAATGCACCGCCTTGTTCATAATGCCCTTGGCGAAAAGCCGATTCTAAATAAAAACCTAAAGTTGGCATACCAATAAAACCCAATACAGCACTACTGCGCAGCGCACACTCGAAACGGTAACGAATATAATCGACAATCTGCGGATACATATGCATCCAGCGGCCATAAATAAAGGCCGAAAGTTTATCTGTGCCCTTTGGCAGGGAAAATAACGTGTGCCTTGGTGCTTGCTGTAAAATATCCGAAAATATTCGGGCAAACGTGGCAGCGTAAGGAAGGGCAATGGCTAAAATACCCGTAATGGCCGATAAGCCGAATATTTGTAAAAATATTAGCGCCCAAAATATCTCATGGATAGCACGAATAAACGCACAGATTGCCGCAATCAAAGGGTGTTGATACCATAATGCTAATGGAAAGCCCAATAGCAATCCGAGCGTTATACCCAGTAAAGCAAAACTGATGGTTTGCCACAGAGCCTCAAGTAAATACTCCGTCGCGAAAAAATCGGGATGAATAAAACCCTGTCCCATACGTCCAAGTTCACTCCAAGGCTCGAGTGCAATCACTTCGGTATCAGCAAAAAACCAACACACTGATACCATCAGTAAAAGCAACAGCGTTATTTTCTGCCAGTGTCCTACAAAAGAGAGTCCACTAAAGGTCATGGTTTTAGACATAATAGAAAGGATTGTTACTGAAGGGGGAAAATGGAGTTATCAAAAAGTTGTTTTGTAGTCTCAAGATGTTCATATTTATGCCACTGCATTTTTGACAGTATCTGCTAATGCATAATGCTGCGATAAATGAGCCAGCGTTAATTGATTGGCTTTATCATCTAACGCGACTTTGCCATCGCTAATCACAATAATGCGATCAAAGTGTGCTAACGCTAATTCGGCATCATGCAACACACAAATAACACTCTGATGCGCTTGCTTAATCAAATATAATAGTCGTAAGCCCATCAATGGATCTAAGGCAGAAAAAGGTTCATCGCCCATAAATACGGGCTGTTGCTGAAATAACGCTCTGGCGAGAGCAACGCGCTGACGTTGACCGCCGGACAATTCGCTGACTTTCTGGTGCAATGGCGCCGTTAACTCAAACTGCTGGCAAATAGCGCTAATGTTTTGTTGCGGCTTATTAAACGGCAATAACAAATTGGCCAAATTATACCAGCGAGAATAGCGTGCCAGCCCGCCAATAAAGACGTTATGATAAATCGACAAGTTATCCACCAGTCCTCTGGCTTGAGAACACAAACAGGTTTGTTGGGACAGTTGTTGATATAGGTGATGTAACAGCGTGGTTTTACCCACGCCGGAAGGACCTAAAATAGCCACATGTTCATTTTCTTTAAATGACAAATTAATTTTAGGTAAAATAATCTGTTGGTTATAACCTAAATCAATATCAACCAACGACAACATTAATCAATCATTCCAATTGTTTTAGCAACACGCTCAATCGGTTCATAATCGCTATTTTTGGCTGGTACAAAAGAGCTACGCGGAAAACTGGCTAATAAATCCTTATCAGTCATCCCAATTAATGCTTTAGTCAGCTTGTCTTTAAAGCCTGCACCAAAATCACTGTCTACGCCCGAACGCACTGTCCATTGATAATCTGGATAGGTAGGGCTTTCCCAAATTACTTTCACCTTGCTGGTATCAACCTCACCTTTTTCAACGGCGGTGTCCCAGACTTTATAATTCACCGCGCCTACTTGATAAACACCCGCTTCGACTTGGCTGATGGTACGGCTATGATCACCAGAGAAACCGACTCGTTTAAAAATCTGGTCGACGGGTTTGCCTAAATTTTTCTCAATAAAAAACTGCGGCATCAAACGGCCTGATGTTGAACCCTTAGATCCAAAGGTAAAAGTATAATTATCAAGTACAGGGAAATGATCAGATGGCATTATGTCGACAGAATGATGTGCAATCAAATAACTCTTAAAAGATTGATCCTCAAACCCTTGCGCAATCGCCTCAGAACCCGGTACCAAACCACGAGCTTGCACACCAGATAAACCACCAAACCAGGCAAGTTGTACCTGATTATTACGAAACGCCGTTATCGCAGCAGAATACGACTTTACCGGAACATACTTTACTTCAACATCCAACTGCTCAGATAAATAATCGGCGACTTTTTCAAAACGAGTACGAAGATTGCTTTCATCGGCATCGGGAATAGCTGTAAAAGTAAAAGTGGCACTTAATGCAACCGTCGAAAATAAACTTAAAAGGCCAGCCGATAATAAATGTGTGAGTTTCATCTCAATCCTAGGGGGGGGTTAATGCGGCTATTTTAACTTACCTGATAATTGATGCAACGCTTCATTAGGGTCACTTTGTGGAAACTGCTTCGAAGGCCAATGAGGATAGTGTTGTATATTAATGTTGCCACTGCCGTTAATAGTTGGCTTTATCAAGTGCTATCGTCTCGCGTTGACGATCTTCTTTATCCTATATGTTTTAATCTTACCGTGCGGGTTAGGTGTCAACTGAGACAGAGTTGATAATATAAATGTAATTTCAAATAAATTGCTTACAGCAAGTGGGCGATTGCCTTGTTCGTAGGCTGTCTCCTGTAATTAAACTCTTTAATATATTCGCTTATGCGCAAATTTATCCTACAATGGTGTTTGTTTTTTTATTGGGTGTTTTACAGTTATTATGTCAATTAGAATTGCTATTAATGGTTACGGGCGGATAGGACGCAGTGTAGTGCGTGCATTATATGAAAATAACCGTCAAGATGAGATCAAAGTTGTTGTTATTAATGAACTTGCTGAACCGTCAGCGATTGCACATTTAACGCAGTATGACTCAACCCATGGTCGTTTCCCCTTTCCCGTTAACTTACAGAATAATCGCTTAACAATTAAAAATGATAATATTCATCTGGTGCGTTTTTCTGAACTTGCTGATTTGCCCTGGCATGAACACGATATCGATATAGTGTTAGATTGTACCGGTATTTACGGCTCTAGAGCCGATGCCGATGCGCATCTGGCCTCCGGTGCTAAAAAGGTTATTTTTTCACATCCGGCAAATTCAGATGTAGATGCAACCGTCGTTTATGGAATAAACCATCAACAACTCACCGGTGAAGAAACCTTTATTTCCGGCGCATCCTGTACGACTAATTGCATGGTACCGGTGATCGATACACTGGATAAACACTTTGCCATTAAATGCGGGACTATTACGACCATCCATTCCGCCATGAATGATCAACCGGTGATCGATGCATACCATTCAGATCTTCGACGTACCCGCGCCGCAAGCCAGTCTATTATTCCCGTTGATACCAAATTAGCCGCAGGGATAGAGCGTATCCTGCCTAAGTTTGCCAATAAATTTGAGGCGATTGCGGTGCGCGTTCCAACCATTAACGTGACCGCAATGGACCTCAGTATTACCGTCAGTAAAGAGGTCACTATTCAGGAGATTAACGATTGTCTGCTTAAGGCCTCTGAAACTAATTTAACGGATATTTTGGGTTACACAGAAGCGCCGCTTGTTTCAATTGACTTTAATCACGATCCTCGTTCTTGTATTATTGACGGCACCCAAACC
>NZ_JBLIEK010000184.1:0-5039 GCF_047632995.1 Psychromonas sp. | reverse complement strand
CGACTTAATCAACAATAAATAGTACGTCATACTAGATCAAGATAGGGTAAGGATTATTAGCCTTAACAAGGAACTAAAAGGTATGGCTGTAAAGTGATTTTATACCTTTTAAATCAGTCTGTTATATTTTATGGTTTCATTTTAAAAAACAATGAATTAGCGTTTTTGTGGCGCGATATTCAATAAAAGAGTGACTTTTGGAAAAAACAAACAGAAACGCATTAGAATTTCATAATGTTGATAAATGGTTTGGACAGTTTCAAGCCCTTAAACAGATCAATCTTTCTGTTCAAGAAGGGGAGATCGTTGTTATTTGCGGGCCATCGGGATCGGGTAAATCGACCTTAATTCGTTGTGTTAACGGCCTAGAGCCCTACGATTCCGGGCAGGTTAAGGTGCTTAATAATGCAGATCTAAAACAACAAAAAGGTAAGGTTGGGATGGTCTTCCAACACTTTTACCTGTTTCCGCACCTGAGTGTTATTGATAACTTAACACTTGCACCGATGCGCACCTTAAAACTGTCTAAGCAGGAAGCAAACGCTCGGGCGATGCACTTTCTTAAACGGGTAAAGGTAGATGATCAGGCAGATAAATACCCTGTGCAACTCTCTGGCGGTCAACAGCAACGCGTCGCTATTGCACGCTCTCTGTGCATGATGCCGCGTATTATGCTGTTTGATGAGCCCACTTCCGCACTGGATCCGGAAATGATTAACGAGGTGCTGGATGTTATGGTTGAGCTTGCCCAAGAGGGGATGACCATGGTCTGCGTTACGCATGAGATGGGATTTGCTAAAAAAGTGGCCGATAGAGTGGTATTTATGGATCAAGGCGAAATCATCGAAATTGCCCCACCACAAACCCTATTTGTCTCACCAAAACATCAACGTACAAAAAAATTCTTAAATCAGATTTTAACTCACTGATGTTGTTTAAAATTGTGAAACCCATCCTATCCGTTTTTTTGCAAATCGCCATTTTGCTGGTGGGGATCTCCTGGCTTCTGGACAGTGGCGCACAATTAATGGGATATAGCTGGCAGTGGCAACGTATTCCAGATTACCTGATTTTCTATGAAGACGGGCAATGGTGGCCTGCTGAGCTGATTGATGGGTTGCTGGTTACGATTAAAATATCAGCATTAAGTTTGCTTGCGACTCTGCTTATTGGATTGATTACGGCGCTATTGAGACTGTCCAACTCCATTGTCGGTCGAATCTTAGCGCGCGGCTATGTAGAACTCATTCGTAACACCCCGTTACTGGTACAAATATACCTGCTCTATTTTGTTTTCGGGCCGGTGATCGGGTTAGATCGATTTTCAACCGCCATTTTAGCTTTATCACTTTTCCAGGGCGCTTATACTGCTGAAATTTTCCGTGCCGGGTTAAATAGTATCTCTCATGGACAATTTGAAGCGGCAAAATCGCTCGGCTTACCCGTTTATTTTACCTACAAGGATGTGATCTTACCGCAGGTTTTACAAAGAACAGTGCCACCATTAACGAACGAAGTGGTCTCCCTTATCAAAAATTCTTCTATTGTTAGTGTGATGGCAATTTTTGATCTGACAACAGAGGGAAGAAATATTGTTGCTGAAACCGCAATGCCATTTGAAATATGGTTTACCATTGCCGCTATCTATCTATTACTTACCCTTTCGCTTTCTGGGTTAGCTGCCTGGCTTGAGCACAGGCTTGGCGCTCAGTGGCGAACGCAATAACTATACACAGGAGATCTGAAATGAAACTGATTAAAACAGTGTTATTGGGCTTATTAGGGATTGTACTTTCCCTTCCTGCTGCCGCCACAACCAATCTCGATAAAATCAATGAAAGAGGCACATTACGCGTCGGCATGTCAACATTTGTGCCCTGGGCAATGCGCAATATGCAAGGTGAATTAATAGGTTTTGAAATTGATGTCGGCAAACGTTTAGCCGCAGATTCAGGTTGGAAAGTTGAGTTTGTACCCACTGCATGGGATGGCATTATACCGGCCCTGTTAGCCCAAAAGTTTGATGTGATTATCGGCGGGATGTCTATCACCGAAGCGCGTGCAAAAAGTGTGTTATTTACTACACCCTATTCACACTCCGGCGTTCAAATTGCAGCTAACAAAGCGTTAGCTAAAGGTTTTACGCAATTCAGCGATTTTAACTCCCGTAAGGTGAAAATCGCTGCTCGTCGTGGTGCCTTCACCGTGCAGGTCGCCCGTGAAACATTTCCAAAAGCAAAGATTCTGCAATTTGATGACGATGCGCAAGCATTCCAGGAAGTATTAAACGGCAATGCTTATGCCGTTATTGCTTCCAGTCCCAAACCTGAACATGAAGTGATTAAACATAATGATCTGCTGTTTCTTCCTTTTAACGAAAGACTTGCTAAAGGGAATGAAGCCTTTGCCGTTCGCTTAGGAGAGGAAGATAAGAAGCTCTTTTTTGATAAGTGGATTAAAGCGCGCACCGAGGACGGCTGGCTATCGGAGCGCTACGAATATTGGTTTTCAACACTGGATTGGCAAAAGCAAATTGCGCAAGAATAAGAATAACTGCTCCCCTGATTTCTCAGGGCCTAAACTTCAAAATACTCGTGGTGATATGTGAAAGTAGAACAACTAAATCCTAAAATGCATAAACCACGGTTTTCATTTAACGCGTTAGATTACCTGCTATTGAGTGTCACTTTAATCGCTATTGGCTGGCTCTACTACCGCTCATCGATCGGTGTGAACTATCACTGGAACTGGGCAGGGGCGTTGGATTTTATCTTTACCGCAAGGGCAGATGGAAGCCTGCCCTATTTCTTTCAAGGCGTTATTTCCACCCTGCGCCTTAGTGTTTGGGGAATGGCCTTTGCTTTGATACTCGGCACTCTGTTAGGCGTTGCCCGCCATTCAAACATAACGCTGTTTAGGCTCCCGGCGACAGCCTATATTCAACTGATCAGAAATATCCCACCTCTGGTGTTTATTTTTATTTTTTACTTTTTTATATCAAATCAGCTTATCCCGTTACTGGGACTCGATTCTTTGCTGCGAGCGCATAATGGCGAGATTAACGGCGCAACCAACTTTTTATTTGGCGCAGCAAATCTGTGGGAAAACCTGCTCTCTGGCGTTTTGTGTATCGGTTTACTCTCTGCCGCCTATATTGCAGAGGTGGTGAGATCGGGATTGGAAGGGATCGATAAAGGACAATGGGAAGCCGCACAAGCACTTGGCCTGTCTCCCTGGTCAAAATATCGCTTTGTTATTGCGCCGCAGGTATTAAGTAATATTACCCCCACCCTGGCAGGGCAGGCTATTTCACTGGTAAAAGACTCCTCCATTGTGTCGCTTATTTCGATTCAAGAACTCACTTTTGTCGGCACCGAAATGGCAAACTCATCGGGTTTGATTTTTGAGATCTGGATATTTGTCGGACTCGCCTATTTAATTCTCTGCTTAGGACTCTCATTGTTATTCAGTAATCTTGAAAAGAGAAGCAGAAAACATTTAATAAAGTAATTGAAAATCCCCAAACCATTGCTTTTGCTTACTGTATTTGCAGAACATTGTCCGTGACAAAGGGGCGATTACGTACAATAAGCCACAATAGGCCACCGGTAAAACCGACCACGGCCTGAATAGTGCCAAGGTTTTTAATTAGACTGTCGGGGTCGAGTGAGACTAGGATCATACCGAGGGCACCCATAATCATTCCAAAAAATTGAATAAGCGCTGCAGCTGAGCCCGTATCCCCCTGCTGTTGTTCCAACATCAGATTCACTCCAGGCACGCGCATGATTACCACCGTCACGGTCGCCGGCGCAACGGTAAATGCGAACAGCCATGGTGATAAATGTCCAAAGGTAAAGACAATCAGACCGCAACACATCATTAGCGCGAAACAACAGGAAACAATATTTTGTATCGAGACGTAATTGGAAATTCTTATATAGAGCGTCGGGCCAATAATGGCAAACAAGGCATTAAATGCAAAGATAAAGCTGAACTCCTGCTCGGTCAGTCCAAATCCATCAATATAGATATAGGAAGCGACAGCCAGAAAAGACATTATTGACATAGACACCATAGAGAAGATAACCAGCAGGGTGATAAAATGAGGGTTTTTTAAAACTACGCCCAGTCTTCCCCAAGAGCGCAGCATAGATCCCGAATATTTTTCTTCAAGCGTTTCCTGATATAAAAATGCAAAAATGGTTGAGATCCCCCCAAATATTGCCAGAGCAACAAATATCATCTGCCAGGATGACACTTTTAACAGGAATGCCCCCAGCACCGGAGCAACCATAGGCGCAATAATCACCAGTGACATCACCGTTGCCATGATTTTCTCTCTTTCGCGTCCATCATAGAGATCTTTGACAATAGCGGTTGCAACGACAGTGACCGCACTGCCACCAAAGGCTTGTAACATACGAGAAAATATTAAAAATTCAATATTCATAGAAAAAGCACAGAGAATACTGCAAATAATATAGATGCCAAGGCCGGTTAGCAGAATCGGTTTACGGCCGAATTTTTCACTTAAAGGTCCCCAGAAAAGTAGGCCTGCAGCATAAGTGATAAAATAAATAGTGAGTGTCATATTTACCATGCTCTGGTTGGTCGCAAAAGTTTCGACCATATGTGGCATAGCTGGCAGATAGATATCTGTTGTTAGCGGGGGAAAGGCACTAATAAGAACCAAAAATAGTAAAGTTCCTCTTTTACCAAGAAAATGTTGTTCTTTTTTCAATTTTTTCTCCATAAATATGTATTCAAGCTCGGTATTAATAATGATCGTATGGTATGCAGAAACGTATTACCACATATTAAGTTAATTTCTCATAAAATGACTCATATTCTCCTAATCCTTAATATTATTGTCAGCGCGATATTAAAACCTAGTTTTGTTAATAATCTATCCATTAAATCAGCAGCTTGCTAAGAGAAGTTGATGCGTTAATTGCGACAAAATAGCAATTGCCTATTTCAACTACCTATATTTTTTGCATGACGCACGGTTAATAACAAAATAGTTGCGCCTTTAT
>NZ_JBLIEK010000183.1:0-5090 GCF_047632995.1 Psychromonas sp. | reverse complement strand
AACTAATGTTTCATCTGTGGAATTGCGATCAACTTTGACAGCAACCATATCGAGGTTTAACAGCAGGCTATTCACGATGCAGTAGTTGCCGCTCTCTTTGGTTATCAATAACAGATCATCAACAGAAAGCTTGTGCGTCTGTGATGGGTTTAACTTATTACGCAGTTGCGAAGGTTTAATCCCCGTATTAGCAGAGATTGCCAGCATGTTCTCGCTTTCAGAAAATGCACAACACGCCTCGTTTATGGCATTGAGTGCGACCTCACGGAAATTGCACGTTGTTGTAATACCTTCCATAGTTGATACTCAATGTTAAGAAGTTAAAGGAACAAAAATGAATATGATGGGTAGATCAATGTGTAACTGGCTGACACCAAGTAATCGCATTTGATGGCTACCACCCGTTATCATTCAGCAGTTGGCGCAAACTCATTCAAATCAACTTTGAGCTCTCCGTTTGTTAAATGTTGAAGTTCAAATGCACGACCACGTGGAATTTTTTCAGGCCACTGGTATACAGCGGAGGGATTAATGCCAATTGCTTTTGCCAAGTTTGTTGCGTTACCAAAATAAGTAATTGCTGTTGATTTTTTCATACCGACTCCATTTGTAAGTTTTCTAACTTTATTTTGTTAGGTAACTAATGTCAAGCTAATGTAAGCTTTCTAACATGAAAACATTAGGTAATAGAATTCGAGAGCGAAGAAAAGAGAAGAAACTCACGCAGGCGGCTGTTGCCAAGTCTGTTGGCGTTTCCTCTGCTTCAGTGACTCAATGGGAAAATGACGATAATGCACCCAGGGGCAGTAATTTAATTGCCTTGGCTAAAGCGCTAAATTGTGAACCAGATTGGCTTTTGCATGGGAAAAGCAGCCCACCTTTAGACGTCAATAACGTGATAGCAGGCCCTGAACTACAAGGTTTATATCCAGTTATCTCTTGGGTGCAGGCGGGTGATTGGTCATCTATTCACGAAATCCATGCTGCTGACGCCATTCATTATCCCTGTCCGGTCAAATGCAGTAACAAAACCTTCCTATTAAAAGTGCAGGGCATGAGTATGAGTCCTACCTTTAACGAAGGTGAACTGATTTTTGTTGACCCCGATGTGCAGCCCATTAATGGCAAATATATTATTGCAAGGTTAGATGATGAAAATGAAGCAACATTCAAGCAGCTTATTATTGAAGGTGGGCATAAGTTTTTAAAGGCCGCCAACCCTGCATGGCCAACGCCTATCCAACCGATCAACGGCAACTGCACCATAGTGGGGGTTGTGATATTTGCCGGAAGACTTTTCTAGAACAGAAAAATTACCACAAAAGGGCTTAACCGCCCTTTTTGTTTGCCAAAAATCAGTTCCCTTTGCTATCCCTCCCCAAATAAATAATTAAAAAGATCCGATCAATAAAGTGATAAACCTCACTATTTTTCATCAGCAAAAAACAAATGTTAGATTACTTACTAAATAAAACTTGCAATGCAATGTAAGTTAACTTACATTTACTAGCGAAACCAAACACATTAAAACAACTCGTAACAGCGAACCTGTAAAAAACGGTGATAAAAATGAAGGATACTAAAATGAAAACAAGAGATGAATATGGACAAGAGCGACTTATTAACGTCAATGAGATATCGAAATTACTGGGTGTAGGACGCACCTATTTCAGCCAGAAAATAGTGCCACACACAAACTTTTTAGAAATAGCTCCACCGATTCGCCTTTACGGTAACGGTGCTCCAAAGTACCAATTAAAAGATGTATTGAAATTTATTGAAAGCAGGAAAGAGCAGGCTGTGGCAGCTTGTTAACACACGCTAGGCTCAAGATCTTACCTTATAACGCAAGACTTGAGCTTATTTAGAGCTTTGCTCACTATGAACTACAATAACCACTTCGCCATCACTATCATAGTGCATATCCCCTAAGTGAGCTTCCAATATTTTATCAGTCTCAAAATATAACTTTTTATAATGAGCCACATCGTTAGATTGGTAAACTATATAAACAGAAAGAAGTACCGAAACTCCACTAAGAAAGGCCACCAAACTTGGATATATGTATTTTTTCATATTTTAACTTATTGGTTATAGGTAAAGTTAGTCTAGTCAATATTTCAAAAACAAATAAAATCAAATGCGGTTTATGATAACAGCTCCTACAAAATACATCATATATCTAGGATGAAAACATCTTCTTAACGTTAATGGACGCCACAAATTAATAGGCGTCGTCAGCACCTGTTTCAGCCAACAAACAATACCAAAAAAAAATTTCAGAAGTATCCCCTAAAGCTTTTCTTTACGGTAACGGCGCACCAAAGTACCAATTAAAAGATGTCTTGAAGTTTGTTGAAAGTAGGAAGGGGCAAACAGTGTCTGTGGCCTAGGCACTTAAATTAAGATGATTTAGACTTACGTTTTTACGCAAAAGACAAAGCTTAACTATTTTTATAATAAAAAAGTCCACAGAGAGCTCTAGGATCAGCATACACCTGCAATAAAAAGAATTACATCACCAACATTCTGCCTTTTTGATTTATTGCTTAATTCGATCAATCGACTAGCAGTACTTTAGACATTAAACTTTATGGTATCCTAAACGCTCTGTTTTTTATAACAGTAATGTATTGCTTGGTATTTAAGATAGGATTATTTTAAATATGAACTTCATCACTGAACAAATAAAAAGCTAGCAATCAATTTAATGTTTCAACTATTAAGCTGGCAGAATATATAACATCAAATTTGATAGTCGTGTGGCTATGGAAATGAACAAATAATAAGGCAAAATAATTCATGAGCGAATTAACTAAAAATCAAATTAACATTAAATCCGAATTAGAAAAAGCAAGGCACTCGATCAAAACAGATGGTTATCCAATGTCAATTGGAGAAGTTCTAAATTTATATAGAGATGGCGAGATCAGGCTAGATCCAGCTTTCCAACGTTTATTTCGTTGGGAAGATAGACAAAAAACGAAACTCATTGAATCGATCCTTATAGGTATACCTATTCCAGAAGTTTTTGTAGCTCAAAAACCAGATGGGACTTGGCATGTTGTTGATGGCGTACAACGTTTATCAACGATATTTCAGCTAACTGGGGTTTTAAAAGATACTGCCCCTTTAAAAATGACATATTGTAAATACATTCCCTCACTAGAAGGAAAAAAGTGGACCGACCTTCCAATCGAAACTCAGCGTGAATTTAAAAAATCCAAAATTAAAATTAATATCATTTTGACTCAAAATAGTGATGAGGCTCAGTATGAATTATTCCAACGTTTGAATACTGGCGGTACTGTTTTAGAAGATCAAGAAGTTAGAAATTGCTTAATACTAATGCTCTCCACTGATTTTTATGAAGCAATAAACACACTAAAAGATTATCCAAACTTTAAAGAATGTTTAAAATTGAAAGATCATAATTTTGATAAAGAATTCCATATGGAATTAATCTTACGCATGTTTATTGGTTACGCTGATATTGTACAATACAAATCTCATGGCTCTTTTAGCAAAATAGTTCTATCTGAGTTTATTGATAAAGAAACAGTCAACTTAATTAACAATGCTGACGTTAATGATTTTTCAAATGTTTTTAGAAGAACATTTGATACATTAAGAAATACACTTGGTGAATCTGTATTTCTTAAATATGATAACTATAAAAAAGATTTTACAGGTGCATTTAATGTATCAGTTTTTGAAATGCTTAGCTCTGGCATTGCATATAACATTGACAATGTTGAACAATTAGGTAAAAAAACTCTAAAAGATAAAATAATAAAAATATATCAAGAAAACGAAGTTATAGAACTCCTTAAGCATGGTAATAAAGCTATTAAACGATTCAAAGGGTTAACTGAATTCTCTCGCAACTATTTTAAATAGCCTAATTATGAATCTAACATTAGATAAATTAATTCAACACTTAGATAGTGATTTAAGTTGGCGCAAAAAAGAAATCACTAAGCTTATGTTTTTACATAACAATGATAATAATCTAATCATTGTTAAGTCATCAATTCTATTATTATATTCTCATTGGGAAGGTTATATTAAAAATGCTTGCAAACAATATTTGATTCACATCTCTGATAAAAACATAAAATTAAAACTTTTAACCAAAAATTTCGAAGCTATTAATCTAAAGGGAATGGTCAATGAAGTTTATAAATCTAATGGAGCCCTAACCCTTATAAATGAAATTAGTTTAATTAACAAGATTCATTCTTCTCATAATAAAAAGTTTAAAGTACCTAGTGATATTATTGAAGAAAAAAACAAAGAATTCATTAATACAAAAGATAATTTAAACTTGAAAATATTGAATTCATTTTTAGAGATTGTTGGAATTGGCACAGTTTCAATGATAGAAACAAGAGAAAAATATATTGATGAAGAACTATTAAACCAAAGAAATGCAATTGGCCATGGGACTAAAGTAGATCCTGATTCAATAGGATTTAATCTAGACATAGAAAATATAAAAACTCTTAAAGAGTTTATTTTCCTATTAATGGATCATGTAAAAGATGAATTGCAGCACTATGCCGAGAATAAATTTTATTTATTTTCAAATCTAAACCTTATTCCCACAAGGCATACAGCACGGAATGAAGTTTTAACAAAAAAAATGATAGAAATATTATCAATTGAAAATTAGCCAATAGCACCGCGGTACGGTGCCATTGGGTTACCCTTTAACAGCAGTGGGACAACTCATAATTTATCACTATGTAAACCATTGCGTTTTGATTTTCTTAGTGTGGTCCTAAAAATCGATCACCATTGAAATGAATCATATGCGTAGGAGCCTCTGACATCCAAACTTCAGTCTCCCAGCTAATGTAGGGGAGGTATTTACCCATAATTTTTCTATCCGGGAATGCTGTAACGTACACAAGACCTGGCTTTGCATTTTCAAAAAGTTTTGCTAACTCTCCATGCCTTTTGCCGTCAACTGGTCCATGACTTGTAACTGATTCGATTAATAGGAGCCAATCACGCTCTGGCCAATACAACACTACATCTGGCAATTTCCCCTTACGATCAACTGTAACGCCAAGCTTAGCTAAACG
>NZ_JBLIEK010000182.1:0-5101 GCF_047632995.1 Psychromonas sp. | reverse complement strand
TGATTTTTCATATTGATAACACTTACCTGACGGCACATGAACTGCGTTGTGCGCTGGCGGATAAAATTGGTGTGCATAAAGAGAATTTTGATGATCAGTTTTTATTAACCGGTTTGATTAAAAAACAGTTATTAACCTTACTGGCGCAGGGACAAAAATTGCTGGTATTAGTTGATGAGGCACAGGCTCTGCCCGACTCGACATTAGAAGCGCTGCGCTTGTTCTCCAATTTAGAAACCGAATCGCAAAAATTATTACAAGTGGTTTTATTTGCCCAGCCAGAATTAGACGTTCGCCTTGCGCAAACGAAACTACGTCAACTACGTCAACGGATCACTTTTTCCTATCAGTTACGTGCATTGTCGGAAAAAGAGATTGAGCATTATATAGCGCAGCGCTTAAAGCAAGCGGGTTATCGGGGCGCTTCGTTATTTAACCGCAGTGTATGCCGTAAAATAACCCAAGTGAGCCGCGGCATTCCGCGTTTAATTAATATCTTATGCCATAAGATGTTGATCATAAGTTATGGTCAGCAGCATTATAAAATAACCAATAAATTGGTGGCTCAAGCGGCCGCTGATACCGAAGATGCTTACCCAGTGCCAAAATTAAAATACTGGTGGCTGCTGCTGTGTTCATTTGTATTGTTAAATCTGATTTTACTGCTGTGGTGGAAAGAGTTGTTATGAGTATTATCAATAAAATGCACCAAGATCTTCAGCAAGCACAGCCTATGTTAGCCTCTATGCCAGAAAAGAGGAGTAAGCAAAAGGCGCTTATTTTGCTGGTGATCACTTTATTATTAGGAACATCGATAGCCCTTGCCTATCTGATTTTTAGCCAACAGAAAACGCTCCAAGAGAGTGAGATTCACACCGTTAAGACGCAATCAGTAGAGACTGAAGACCTTGTAGCGCCAAAAGTGACGTCTAAAGTGCTCGCCAGTGTAGTGCAGAAAAAACAGAGCGTAGAGCCGCTTACCGTTAACAAGGCTGTACCTAAAGAGTTTAAAACCAAGGCGTTAGCCCCTGCTATTACGGTTAACAATGCCGTAGTGGAAAAAAAGAAAAAGATCGAGTCTAAAAAGGTTTTTCAGCAAACAGTTTCCGCTAAAACCGCTTCCACTGAGATAGCTTCGACTAATACAGCTTCTATTAATAAAGCAAAAGCACTACCGGTAAAAACGGCCCCAGTTACAGAGCAGAAAAGTGAACAAAAACAGTTAGAAATTAAAGTTTCGCAATTAAGTAAAGCGGAGCTTGCGCAGCTTCATATTAAAGAAGCAGACAAAGCACAGGCTCAGGGCGATTTTGAGGTGGCACTCAAAAAGAAACTGCAGGCACTTGCCTTACAGCCCCATTTAAATGAACTGCGCAAATCACTGGCACTTTATTATTACGGGCAGGGGGATGTTGATAGAGCGCAGCGTTTATTGCAAAAAGGGGTGAGAGTTTCACCCGATTATCCTGATTTTAATTTAATGTTATCGCGTATCGCATTAAAAGAGGGCAATCAGCAAAAAGCGTATCTCTATCTGGAGCAAAATCCCCCTCAAGTTGAAGGTAATATCGACTATTACGTCAGCCATGCAATTTTGGCGCAAAAGTTCCAAAAATATGAACAATCAGAAATCTTGTATATCAGTTTGCTGACCCAAAGGCCTAATAATGGTCGCTGGAGAATGTCACTTGCGATTGTGCAGGATAGGCAAAATAAAATAGATCTTGCTGTGAATAATTATAAACAGGCTTTGTTAAAAACCGATCTTTCATCAAAAGCAAAAGTTTATATTAATCAACGGCTAGCCTATTTAGGTCAAAATTAAGGTATAACATGAAACCGGAATTAAAAAAGCGCTTAGGTGATTTACTGGTTGAAGAGCAGTTAATCAGCGAGGCTCAATTAGTTAATGCATTAAAAGAGCAACGTCGTTTAGGCCTTAAATTAGGCGCAACCTTAATTCATTTAGGCTATATCAGTGAAGATCAAATATTAACCTTCTTATCACGTCAGCTGGCTATCCCTATTGTTGATCTGCTTAAAGTTAAAATTGATCATAATGCCGTGCAGTTAATTCCAGAAGTGCATGCGCGTCGCCTGCGGGCGTTAGCTATCCATGACAACGGTGAAATAGTTACCTTAGTGGTGTCAGACCCGGCGGATCTGCATGGCTTAGATGTTTTAGCCAGTTTATTAAAAGGGCGCCCTTTTGAGTTGATGATTGCGCGGGAAGATCAATTAATTGAATCTTTTGATCGTGTTTACCGGCGCACCAAAGAGATCGCCTCATTTGCCGTAAAATTAAGCGAAGAGCATGGCGATAGCAGCACATTTGATGCAACTGCTGGTTTAGATATGGGGGGGGAAGGGTCAGATGCGACCGTTGCCAAGCTGATTCAATCGCTGTTTGAAGATGCAGTTCAGGTCGGCGCCTCGGATATACATATCGAACCCGATGAAAATGTATTACGTATAAGGCAGCGCGTTGACGGCGTTTTGCAGGAAACATTATTGCCCGAAAGCAGTATCGCCAGCGCACTCGTGCTGCGTCTTAAGTTGATGGCAAAATTAGATATTTCAGAAAAACGGTTACCACAAGATGGGCGCTTTAATATCAACGTTAAAGGCCGCAGTATTGATATTCGTGTCTCGACTATGCCGATTCAAAAAGGTGAATCAGTGGTTATGCGTTTACTGGATCAATCGGCAGGCGTGCTCTCTTTTGCAGAGATAGGTATTCCGGCTCATTTGCAAGCTCGACTAGAATTACAGCTTAAGCGTCCCAACGGTATGATTTTAGTTACGGGTCCAACGGGCAGTGGTAAAACGACTACCTTGTACACCTCTCTGAGCAGCTTAAATTCACCGGGTAAAAAAATAATTACAGTAGAAGATCCGGTTGAGTACCGATTACCGCGTGTTAATCAAGTACAAATTAACAGCAAGATAGGTCTGGATTTTGCGACAGTATTACGCTCTGCACTGCGTCAAGATCCCGACATTTTACTGGTCGGTGAAATGCGTGATAGTGAAACTATGGAGATAGGTATACGCGGCGCGCTAACAGGCCATTTGGTACTTTCAACATTGCATACCAATGATGCCATAAGCAGTATCTTGCGCTTATTAGATATGGGGGCACCCGGATATTTAGTCGCGAGTGCGCTGCGCGCCGTGATTGCACAGCGTTTAGTGCGCCGTTTATGTGAAAACTGCAAAACTAGTGCAATAGCAGAGCTTGAACAACAAGTTTTACTGGAACAGCTAACCGAAGATAACTTGCAGTATACCCAGTTTCATTCAGCACCCGGTTGTCAACGCTGCCAGTTTACAGGTTATCGTGGCCGTATTGGTGTGTTTGAGTTCTTAGAGCTTGATGAGCATATGGTATCAACATTACGCCTTGATGATACCGAGGGTTTTGCGGTTGCGGCCAAAAAATCTCAGTATTTTAAACCGCTTGCATTAGCTGCCCTGGAGTATGCAAAGCAGGGCATGACGTCATTGGAAGAGGTATTTAAATTAGTCGACCGTTTCGATAAAGTAAAAAAAGACGATGCCGAGAGTGATCTTAATTTATTAAAAACAGATGAGGCAAAAGAGTCCGGCTTAACACTCGAGCCAATTGACGAGCAGAAACGCGGAGCTTCTTCATCGACACTCGGTTTTACTGAATAATGCCATTCTATAAATATACTGGACGCGATAACCAGGGGAATACTGTTAAAGGTGAGTTTGAAGCCACCTCTAAAGATTTAGCGGTTGATAAGGTGATGCAAAAAGGGATTGTGCCGCTCGAGGTAAAAGAAAAAACCTCAGGAGGGCAATCTCTGGATCTTGCCAGTATCTTTGCTTCACATGTAAAGCTCTCTGATCTCATTATCTTTACGCGGCAGATTTACTCCTTAACCAAAGCCGGTATTCCCATTCTACGGGCTTTGAACGGTCTTGCTGATTCAACGCATTCTAAGCTGCTAAAAGATGCTTTATACGATGTATTAGATCGTATGCATAATGGTTACTCACTTTCGGTTGCTATGACTGCACATCCGCGGGTTTTTTCTCAGTTGTATGTCTCTTTGGTACAAGTGGGTGAAAATACCGGCCAATTAGATCATATTTTTTTACAGCTGTCGCAATATCTTGAGCAAGAAGTGGAAACACGTATACGGGTTAAAAGTGCAATGCGCTACCCGAGCTTTGTCTTAATAGCATTAGCTGTCGCCATGGTTATTTTGAATATTTACGTTATTCCCACCTTCGCCAACATGTTTGCAAAATTTCATGCGGAGCTACCTTGGACAACTCAGATACTGCTGGCTACCTCCTCCTTTTTTGTTAATTACTGGCCTTATCTTCTGGCGTTTTTAATCGCTAGTTTTATTGCCGTTAAAATGTGGCTGGGATCTGAAAAAGGCGCGTATTTATGGGATGGGTGGAAGTTACGTATCCCCATTATCGGCAGTGTTATTGAGCGCTCTTTATTGGCGCGTTTTTCACGCAGTTTTGCGATGATGTTAAGTGCCGGGGTGCCGCTGAATAACGCCTTGTATTTAATCGCGTTTGCGATGGACAATAGCTATTTAAAAGAAAAAATGCTGGCCATGCGGACGGGAATTGAATCGGGTGAAACACTATTAAAAACAGCTTCATCAGCGGGGCTGTTTACTCCTCTGGTCTTACAGATGATTGCTGTTGGTGAAGAGACCGGTCAAGTTGATGAACTGCTTAACGAAGCGGCTGATTTTTATGAGCGTGAAGTGGATTACGAGCTGAAAAATATGACCGCCAAAATTGAGCCGATATTGATCTCTATTGTGGCGGTTATGGTGTTGATTTTAGCCCTGGGTATCTTTACGCCGATGTGGGATATGATGGGCGCCATGAAAGGGCGCTAAGCTTTTGTTATTCCCGCATGCGCGGGAGCGGAACGTTGCCATTATTGTGGTTATCTTACATCGTTCCCACGCTCTGCGTGGTAATGCAAATGCCGCATCGGTTGTTCGTAAGCCTTCGCTTGCAAGCGCTTGGTGTAACCTTCATTGTTGGAGTTCCGCCCTGACGGCGTGTCACTTTTCTCTCAACAGCAAGAGAAAAGTAA
>NZ_JBLIEK010000181.1:0-5103 GCF_047632995.1 Psychromonas sp. | reverse complement strand
ATATTCTGCTTAATTCACGCTTAGCAGTAGATTAATTTAATTTGACCCGCCAAATGCAAATTGCGTATGACACTGCCAAGTCGGACGTTACACGAAAATGGTGAAGCTACTGTTGCTGAGCTACAACTTCGTATTGGATTCTTTGTCTGGCTTTAGCGGAGACTTTGCGGTAGCTGAGACACAAAAAATAACTCAGCTACGTTTGTAAGGGAAGTATATTACTGGTCTTAGTTTGACCTATGTTTAATCTACACCGGGCAAGCCGACATTGGGGATGTAGAATAACTTGATTCTTATAATTTCATGAAAAAAGCAACCTTTAACGCATTTTTAAAAAGCTATAAAATTTATAAAATAGGTATTTCCCTGAAAAAATAGAACTTCTACAGCCTGGTTATCGGCTTTAATTGATTCAAGTTGATGAGGACTAATTATGAAACATTTTGATATAAGTTCTATTTTAGTCATTATGATTACCTTTATTCTTTTTGTCGCTGCTTTGTTCTTTACTGGTTTTACGCATGATATTTTATTAGAGGCCGGTGTTTTTTAGTCTCAGTGAAACTGATTATCATGGCTTACAAAAACAGTAAAAGTAACGAAAAAATAGAGCTTGAATTAAAAAAAATTAAAGAGCTTATTGCGCAAAATAAAGATCGCATATAATAATCTGTTCTACAGGGAAAAGACAGTTTGCCATTTTAGTTCCTCACATTTCAGACCCGCAATACCGTGTAATTGATTAGGATGCATCGACTTGCAATATAGAAAAAATTGCATCTTTGACAATGAAGGCAGATTCTAGTTTCGAGCTTCTAGTTTTCAGCTATTAGCAATCCGGTTGCTGATTATTAAAGATTTTTTAAGATGCTTTATAAATACCATTCACCACGGTGCCGGTCACTTTATAATCGTTGCTGAAAATGGCTAAATTAGCGATTTTGCCCGCTTTTATACTGCCGATTTGATTTGCTATAGACATTGCCCTTGCAGGGTATAAAGTTGCCATTCGAATCGCTTCTGCAAGTTCAATTCCAACAAACTTAACACTTTTCTCAATGGCTTCGATCATGGTCACGGCAGAGCCGCCGAGCGTACCATTAGCTGCGACACATCTCCCATCTTGGTAATATACGGTTGTGCCGACAAAATCAAATTGATTGATATCAGCCCCGGCGGGGGCAGTGGCATCGGTGACTAAAATGAGTTTTTCACCCATTATTTTTTTAGAAATGCGGACATTTTCGTAAGCTACATGGAAACCATCCACAATAATACCGGCATAAATGTTTTTATCATAAACCGCCCCAATGACGCCGGGTTCGCGACCTGTCATTGGGGTCATGGCATTAAACAGGTGAGTTGCAAAGGTGGCGCCGTTATCAATAGCCACTATTGCCTGCGCGTAGGTGGCGTTGCTATGGCCTATCGCAACAACAATCCCGGCTTTGCTAAGCCGCTGGATCACCTCAACCGAGTTCTTTTCCGGTGCAAGCGTTACCTTGCTGACGATATCCGCATTTTGGCAAATAAGATCCAGCATAGTGAGATCAGGGGTGCGGATATATTCGGAGCGATGAATCCCTTTTCTCTCAATATTTAAATAAGGTCCCTCTAAATGCAAGCCTAATACTTCGTTGCTCTTTTTATGTATATAATCCCGCGTCACTTTGAGTGCCGTTCTCATATCTTCATTCGACGAGGTGATAAGTGTTGGCAGGTAGCTGGTACAGCCCGATTTGAGATTGGTAGATTGCATTATGGCCAATGTTTTTTCTGTTATCTGATTATTAAACATAACACCACCGCAACCGTTGAGCTGCAGATCGATAAACCCGGGCGAAAGGTTAGCACCAAGAAGGTCAATTTTTTTGATCCTTGAGCTGAGTTCTGCAATGGGCCTAATACTGTCTATCTTGTCATTTTTTACGATCACAGCGTGTTCGAGTAATACTGCGTCTGTTGTATAAATTTTACAATTTGTTAATGCGTACATTGTAAACTTCTCCATTAAATATAGCGGTTCAAATCGTGCTGGGAGATATTGCCGTTTTTTTGTTTGATCCAACTTTTGAGCCGAGGATAAAACAGTCAATCCAGTAAGTTATAGGCTAAAACGAATGCTTGTTTTTTTATTTTACAATTAAAAACGTTCCCCGATCCATTTTACTCGGATTAAATACCGGCTGTGATTAAAGGCGTTTATAAATTGCCGCTTTCTAATTCAGTGAAGTACTTTAATATTTTAACTTTAAGTTCCATAGTCGAGGCTGCATCACAGGCAATAATTGTTTTTGGATGAAGTTGTAATGCACTAACGGTCCAAAGGTGGTTTACATTCCCCTGAACAGCGGCTTCAAGTGCCAGTGCTTTATGCTGGCCGGTTACCAGAATTAATATTTCTGCTGCCTCTAATAAGGTGCCAATACCAATGGTTAATGCCAATTTAGGTACCTGGTTGATATCGTTGTTGAAAAAACGTGCGTTAGCAATCCGTGTGTTCGAGGCTAATTTTTTAACGCGTGTACGCGAAGCTAATGAGGACGCAGGCTCATTAAAGGCGAGATGGCCATCGACGCCAACGCCACCGACAAATAAATTGATTTTTCCGTAAGACTTAATCTTTTCTTCAAAGCGTTGGCATTCTGCTTCCAGATCATTCGCAAGCCCGTTCAGTAGATTGATATTTTCTGTTCGAATATCAATCTGGCTGAAAAAGTTCCGGTGCATGAAACGATAATAGCTTTGAGGATGTTCCTGTTCGATACCAACATATTCATCCATATTAAAAGTAACGACATTTTCAAAACTTACTTCGCCTTTATTATAAAGCGCGATAAGCGCTTTGTAAGTTGCCAGTGGCGTGCCACCGGTTGGCAAACCAAGTACAAAAGGTCGTTCTTTGCTGGGTGAATATTTGTTAATTGCATTGCTAATGTAGCGAGCAGACCAGAAGGCGACATCAGATGTTGTTTCAAGGGGAATTAAACGCATGTTTTACTCCGTATATTACTGGTTAATAGGCAACGTAAATTAAGCGGGTCTTTATTGCTACATAAAGTGCTGAAAAAGAGACTTGATAGGTGATTTTGAGCACAAATTGCGCGAAGTAAGCCAATAAAAGACACTGAGGTTATAGCAGCTGAGTAAAGTTTGGCAGTGCGGCTTTAATCAACCGCATTAGGATCTGAATATTGGCTGCACCTATGTTATTGCATTACGCGCTTGTTTAACCCTTAAAAATTGCAGTCTGATTCGTGAGGCCGAACTTAAAGCGTTAGGCAATGGGAGTGATCAAAATAGGTGGCAATAACGTTTAAGCCATTATTGTCGCCGATCGTCTCAAAGCGGTTAAATAAAGACTGTTTGTCACTGGGCGCTGTTTATCTGCCTACAGGGCTAGCGACAGTTAATTCTATATGAACGACCGATAAGACTCTGAAGAGGATAAATAGCCCCGATTACCATCAAAAAGCACGCTTCGCAGTGCTTTTCCCCCCTTTGAATTTATTGTTGCTCTTTTGCTGCTTATTTCCCTTGAGGTTAGCGGTATAATATAAGATGATTACTGTTATTTTTCGATTTATATTTATTTAGAGGTAAGCAATGACTCAGGTTGATACTGCGCCAAGCAATTTTATTCGTAACATCATCGATTCGGATCTACAAAGTGGTAAGCATCAGGTGATACAGACACGCTTTCCGCCGGAACCGAATGGTTATTTGCATATAGGCCATGCTAAATCTATCTGTTTAAATTTCGGACTTGCACAAGATTACCCTAATGCACTTTGCAATCTGCGTTTTGATGATACTAATCCAGTAAAAGAAGATGCGGATTACGTTGCCGCTATTGAGAAGGATGTGCGTTGGTTGGGATTTAAATGGGCGGGTGATATACATTACTCATCTGACTATTTTGAACAGTTGTATGACTTTGCCGTTGAGTTAATTAAAAAAGATAAAGCTTATGTTTGTGCGCTCGATGTGGAACAAACCCGAGAATATAGAGGCTCGTTAATAACCGCGGGTAAAGACAGCCCCTTTAGAAATCGCCCTATCTCAGAAAGTTTAGATCTTTTTGAGCGTATGCGCGCGGGTGAGTTTGCCGAAGGTTCGATGATGCTGCGGGCAAAAATTGATATGGCGTCACCGAATATGAAAATGCGCGATCCCGTTCTTTATCGCATTCGTTTTGCGCATCATCATCAAACGGGCGATAAGTGGTGTATCTATCCAATGTACGATTTTACCCATTGTATTTCGGATGCGCTTGAAGGCATAACCCATAGTCTGTGTACGCTTGAATTTGAAGATCACCGTCCTTTGTATGATTGGGTATTAGCCAATATCAGTATTGCCTGTAAACCTCGTCAAATTGAGTTTTCCCGCCTTAATTTACAATATACTTTAACGTCTAAACGTAAATTACATGCGTTAATTGAAGAGAAGATTATAGGCGCCTGGGATGATCCGCGTATGCCGACTATTTCCGGTATGCGCCGCCGTGGTTACCCGGCCGCCGCTATTCGTGAATTTTGTAAACGTATTGGTGTGACTAAGCAGGAAAATACCGTTGAACTGGCATCGCTAGAAGCTTGTGTTCGTGAAAATCTTGAAGCTAACGGACCTCGCGCAATGGCTGTGATTGATCCTGTTAAAGTGATTATTAGCAATTATGACGAAAATAAAACGGAAAAATTAATCGCGGCTGTTCACCCTAAAGATGAAAGCATGGGGACAAGAACAGTCATTTTCTCACGCGAAATCTATATTGACCGTGCGGATTTTAGAGAAGAGGCGAATAAAAAATATAAACGTTTAGTGTTAGGTAAAGAGGTACGTTTACGTAATGCTTATGTCATTAAAGCTGACCAGGTGATTAAAGATGATGCGGGCACAATCACTGAAATTCACTGCTCTTACGACCCTGAAACGCTGGGTAACAATCCAACAGACGGGCGTAAAGTGAAAGGCGTGATCCATTGGGTTAGTGCGGCTGAAAACCGACCTGCTGAGTTTCGAATCTATGAGCATTTGTTCATGGTTGAAAATCCTGCTGCCGAAGAAGATATCCATAAGGTACTCAATCCGGATGCTTTA
>NZ_JBLIEK010000180.1:0-5131 GCF_047632995.1 Psychromonas sp. | reverse complement strand
GAAGGCGGGGCTTTACTCATTAATGATCTGTCAATGTTTGAACGGGCCGAAATCATCCGCGAAAAAGGCACCAACCGTAATCAGTTTTTTCGAGGTAGTGTAGATAAATATTCCTGGATAGATATAGGCTCAAGCTATTTGCCTTCAGAAATACAGGCAGCCTATTTATATGGGCAACTTTTATTAATCAATGATGTCAAAAACGACCGCGTTGCTAGTTGGGAGGTATACGCCAAGGAATTGGCAGGGTTAGCGAAAAAAGGTCATATTGAAATGTCTACCATTCCGGAATATGCAACAAATATTGCACATATGTTTTATCTGAAATGTCGTGATTTAGAGGAACGTACTGCATTAATTGCCCACTTGCGTAAAGCAGAAATTGGCGCAGTATTTCACTATGTTCCACTACATAGCTCAAAGGCTGGATTGCGGTTTGGTGTGTTTTTTGGACAAGACAATATTACAACCTCACATAGTGAAAGACTACTCAGATTGCCATTATTTTATGGCATCACAACATCTGAGTTATCACGAATAGTCAATAACGTAAAAAGTTTTTATGAATGATAAAAATAAAAATAAAAATAAAAATAAAAACAAAAACAAACACAAAAACAAACACTAACTGCCCTAACCTTTAATTGCTTCATCTGAAAGAGGGGGGATGGCGATAATATATAGAGAGGTAATTGTGATAGATATAAAATCCATTAGTACTGGGCTTGAATTGGGACATGATGGAATTTGGTATAGCGCAGAAACTAAAAACTTATCTTATCCATCTGACGGTAATGAAGCCTGTTTTGCTGTTGAAGATAATTCTTTTTGGTTTAGACATCGGAACGACTGTATCGCTTCTGTTGTAAAATCTTACCCCCCAGAAAACAACGGAACAATTTTCGATATTGGGGGCGGTAATGGTTTTGTTTCATTGGGACTAGCAAATGCAGGTTTCAATGTAGCTTTGTTAGAGCCAGGTAAAGTTGGCGCTTCCAATGCAAAAAAAAGAGGCATATCAAATGTAATTTGTGCAACAACAGAAACCGCAAAGTTCACCCCGAATTCATTGTCGGCTGTTGGCTTGTTTGATGTTATTGAGCATATTGAAGACGACCTTAACTTTCTAAAATCTGTAAAGGAATTAATGAAGAAAAATGCTTGCCTTTATGTAACCGTACCTTCTTATTCTTTTCTTTGGTCTTTAGAGGATGTTACTGCTGGGCACTTTAGACGGTATAAATTAAATAGTATATTAAGTGTTCTTCAATTGGCCGGGTTTAAAATTGAATTTGCCTCTTATATATTTAAATACCTTCCTATCCCTATTTTTCTTTTACGAACTATCCCCTTCAAATTGGGGCTAGCAAAGAAAGATAAAATGAATAATGTTACTTCACGTGACCATGCTGTTGAAGGCGGAGTATTGTCCAATTTAATTGATTTAAGCTTACATTCGGAGATCGATACTCTGAACATTGGGAAATCCATGTCATTTGGAGGAAGTTGTCTTATTGTTGCAAAAAATTCTTAACAGCACTTAAGTTCTGCGTCATGTAGAGAATTTTATGACTAAACTCGTTAGAAATGATAAACGTTTAAGTTTGAAAAGGTTTAATTACGTGAGGATTTCAATTGCAATACCATTGTATAAAAAGGAAAAAGTCATTGTAAAGTTGGAATGTTTTTCCTCACGCCTATTGTTGACTATCATTCAAAAGATAAAGCTCGTAGCCATTTGAGCTGTACACCGGGGACATTTCACTTTTCCAACCGAATTTAAAAGAAGGGCTGAGTATGAGCCAATCTATGCCTAGCACCGTCGCTCCAGCGATAACATCAGTAGATTTATCTAACTTAAGCAATTTTTCAACATCATTTATCCTTTCGTTTTCTTCTTCGCTGCGCTTTTGACTAACCCTGTAGTAAGGCGTCAATATATAACTATCGACACCACTAATCGCTGTTAGCTCCATATCATAATAATTATTCTCATTTTGAAGAACGTCATTCTTATTTGACCTCTCTCGAAGATACACCCCAATATCATAAAGACCTCGTGAAATGGTTCTATTTACGTTTCCCTTAGAAAAAGACATGTTGGACTGTACGTTTTTTCCGCAATACAGGGCGGTGATGCTTGATACTAGGATAAAAGCACTTGTTGTGAGTTTATTTGTAAGGGTCCTGAACTCACTCAGAATGTTTGCAACATTTGCAAAGGCCCATATAGAAATAGCAAAATACGGCCATACGAATGTTTTGTGAATTATCTCAAAGAGATCGCCCCTTGGAGAAATATTAGGAGCGAGAAGGAGAGACACTATCGCGTGATTAAGGAGGATGAATATTGGGAAATATAGCCATGGCTTAGCAACATTCCCGCGAAGTGAAATTATAAAAACAAAAGCCGCAAGAGGTAATACCAAGCCATAGGTAGCACTTGTTATCAATAAAGGAGCAAACATTACTAGGACACTTGGACTTAAGGTAACAATGTCCTTTATAGCCGCATGTAATGAGGTAATATTTTGCCCGAAGGACCGGATAATCTGATTGAAATTTGCTTCAGCGCCACTGGTGGATAGTGTCAAAGTCGGGGCAGTTGGAACATACTCTAGCACTTCTACCGCCACCGCTAAAATTGCTAATGCGCAGAATAAATAAAGCAGCTTTTGGTGTTTTGAAAAGCCTTTAAAGAATACTATAGCGAATAAGGGAAGTAAAAAGGAATAGGCCACAAATATTGTCGACTTAAATAAGGCACTAAAACCAGCAAATATAAATGCGACCACTATATATCTTATCTTTGAACTTTCTAAAAACCGGAATAAAAATGCCCATGCCAAGGCTAGAATAGCGGTAGCATATGCGCCACCTATACCTACTGTCTGAAAAAAGTAGTAGCTGGTCCAGCCATTGCCAAGTTTATAAAATGATGGATCAGGCAATAAGGTTACTGCAAAAACCGCACCCAGTCCCCCATACGACCCCATTGTACTCGAACCTAATGTCCAAGCTGCTAACCCAGTCAATATAAAGCCTACCGGCGCATACCAACCCGCAGCAATTGGATAAGCAGTGACTCCAGATAAATTCGAAATCAATGCAGAAGCCATATAGCTACCATAGTGATATAACGGTAACGGGCGACCAGAATGAAATTGATCAGATAAGTCATTCATACCAGTAGAATTCGCAAAAATATCAATTTTAGAGGCATGAAAATATAGATCATACCAAGGATGAAATGTGACAATGTGCTCATCAATAGACATTGCGCGAAGGTTTTCTTGAGACCATATTACGGAACCACATATGATCAACATGAGGGCTATAAAATCGAATTTGGAAAAGTTCGAGCTAAGTAGTGTTTTAGAAACAGTTGGTGCAGATGTTATAAGAAAGCCAACTATTGCCAGTATCCAAAAATTTACGCCTATCTCATTTGTTGTAGTGAACGCCATGAGCATCAAAGCAAAACTCACCAGTATAAAACCGATAAGCCATAAACTGAGGACACTCTTAAACGGAGATACTTCGATAACTGGAATTCGAAGCAAGGTAATAAATATATTGCCAAACAGCACACAAACCATTCCGAAAATTGAAGAATATATTAATACTGAAGGAACAAACGCTTCATTAGCGATTGAGTGCATTGCCGAATTTGCCCCAGAAATTAGAAATATTGCCAATAGTATTGGCAATATGCTGAAGATTGATTTCTGGTAAGTTCCCATGGTACGACGATTCCTTTTTGTAGTTATTTAGATCAACTCGGCCGAATGATTTTAGCCTCAACAAAATTCACAAAGCATTGTCACTTTACATTCAGCCCAGCGACGAAACAATCATGCCATCGTATTCGTTCATTGCCAAGGTAAGTAAACTAGCGTTGCCCGGTGTGTAACTGTTTTAATTGATTCGTGAATACAAACTAAAGATGAATGATTGGCTTTTTGGGTCTGGTCTGGCATCACGTCACCTACTAGCGGCCTCACACCTGTGTAGGCGTGCCGTGAGAATTAGATATTATTATGGCCATCTATAATCATCACCGCCTCAAAGTGATTGAGGATGCTGGTCACACTGTGTGATTAAACGTCGTACACATTTCAACTAAATAAGACTGTTGCCCTAGAACATGCAGTTAGACTACGATTACATCTAAGCGTAAGGCTTAACTGTGCTCTTATAATATTTTATTATTCAATTTATGCTGCTTATTTTTGGAAAAGTGTTTTATACAGCTCGAATAATGCTTTTTGTGTATATAATTTTTCGAGCTTTATTATCGCATGGATATTTATATCATTAGCCATTGCCTTGTTTTCACTAAGTTCAATGATCACTTGTGCAAAATTTATAGGATTATCTGCCAGGAGGATCTCTTTTTTATTAACTAAATCTAAGCCCTCAGCACCAATAGTTGTTGAAATTACCGGTCTCCCAAACATAATCGCTTCTAATATTTTTATCCGTGTACCACCGCCTGTTAATATAGGAGCAATCACAATATCAGCTTGCTGATAATAGGACTTAACTGAGCTTACGCCACCATGTACAAATATGCTTGGATCTTTTGCAAAACTTAAAATCTCTTCAGATGGGTGATAACCAACAATATCTAAAATAAATTTCTTTGATGATAAGGTCGATATAATAGGAAATACATTTTTAACAAAATGTATTGCTGCTTCATTATTGGGACCATATTGCATTGTGCCAACAAATAACAATCGTGTTTGAGTCGTATTTTCCTCAATAGTGAGAGCGTTTACTTCATCAACAACATTAGGAATAATGTAGAAATTGCCTTGTCTGTGTCGTTTTTTTAATTCTTTCTGGTCTGTACTAGAACAAATCAATATGTTGTCGAAAAAATTAAAAGCTTTAGTTTCAATGCGCCTGAGTTTTAATGATTCTATTAATCCCATTAGGAATAATTTTAAGCCTATTTTCTTTTTACTCGCTAGGGCAAAACGGTATCTTGCTTTACTTTCAATATCATCTAAATCGAACGTTTTCTTCAAATCTTTAACAAGATCAAATATTTTTGAATTTTCAAAAATTCTTGCGGAATTTAATTTAAAAGCAAATATGTGTTCATGCTCAAAGCGTTTTATCG
>NZ_JBLIEK010000179.1:0-5253 GCF_047632995.1 Psychromonas sp. | reverse complement strand
CTTAATTCGGTCAGATCGTCCATAAAGTTATTAAACCTCTAAATCACGGGATTGAGATAAATCAACAGCGACTAATATATGCTTATAATTCCTTCCGATTGGCGCTACCATTATTAATGCGTTTAAAATAAGTTTAGCACCAATATCAACCCTTTCAGTTTTAATGGTCAAGTAAATCTGACCACCGTTTTATGTTTTTTAGGGCGCAATGGGGGCGTTAGCGAGATGGCCTATCACGCTCGGTATGGGGAGAATTTGGGTGTGATATTTTTCCTACTGTCGGGAAAAAGCGCTCATGTTGAGAGTTTAAATTTACACTCTGTTTATCTGTTGAGGTAGCCCCTTTACGCTCGCTATTTCTCCCAAAAGCAAGCCATCCCTATCATCTAGCATAACCTATTGACAAGGGTAGAGTGATTATTATTAAAGAAAAAATTGCAATTAGTCTTGAAAAGACTTTCAGTCAATATGGTTTCGCCGAGCCGAGCGTAGCGATGCTAAAAACGGCGTGTAACGTCAGCCTGCGAACGCTGTACAAACACTATCCCTCTAAAGAGATGATGTGCGATCGAGTATCGTCATCAAAGATACCTCACTTTTCTGCTTAACGAATCTCCTCCCCGTGGTATTGATTTTATTTTTCATATTTTGAGTAAACTTGAACAATGGATGAAGGAATTCGCGCCGCACGGCTGACTGTCGATGAACACTATTGCCGCCTTTCCCGGCAATCCGTTTATCTGCAAGTCAGTAAAAGAACACAAACAAAACGTTCGCCATTTCTTAGGCCAACAAAGCCAGAGAGAAGATCTTGCGACCGCTATTTTTTTGCTGCATGAAGGCGTATCAAGTGCCTGGCCTGTACTGGGGAAAAACGCGATAACATCAGCCGAAAAGGCGCTATTAACACTTTTAAAGGAAGACAAATAATGTTCACTATTCCAAAGAACATGAAGGGTATCCAGCTTGTCGGCCATGGTGGCCCGGACATGCTCCAATACCGTGATGATATTCCGGTACCAACACCAACTTCAAATGAAGTGCTAATCCGCGTTTCTGCCGCGGGTGTTAACAATACCGATATCAATACCAGAATAGCCTGGTATTCGAAAAGCGATAGCAGTAGTTCTGATGCAAGCTGGTCTGGTAATCCCTTAGTTTTCCCTCGTATTCAAGGCGCAGATATCTGTGGCACTATCGTTGCCGTAGGTAATAACATCAGTAGAGAACGTATTGGGGAGCGCATTCTGATCGAACCTTGTCTTAGCGAAGCCAATGGTCAGCAACTTAGCTTATCTGGCTACTATGGATCAGAATGTGATGGCGGATTTGCACAATATACTGTGGTCGCTGCCAAGCATGCCTATGCTGTCAATAGTGCTCTCTCAGATATCGAATTGGCTTCATTTCCCTGCTCTTATTCAACCGATGAGAATATGCTTACTCGAGCGAAGGTCACATCAAGTGACAGAGTGTTGATATCGGGTGCCTCTGGTGGTGTTGGCTCGGCAGCGGTCCAGCTTGCCAAAGCGCGCGGAGCCTATGTTATAGCGATTACCAGTCCAAGTGAAATCAACAACTGCTGGATTTGGAAGCAGATCAAGTCATCTCACAAGATGCCGATTTGATCGAAACGCTAGGCGAAAACTCTATTGATGTCGTGATCGATTTAGTCGCTGGAAAGCAGTGGCCTCAGTTTTTAGAATTGTTAAAATCGGAAAGCCGATACGCCGTGTCTGGCGCGATTGGCGGCGCTTTGGTTGAACTAGATATCAGAACACTTTATCTAAAAGATTTAAGCTTTTTCGGCTGCACAGTGCTTAAGCCTGAAGTATTCCAAAACCTGGTTAACTGCATCGAGCAGCGTAAAATCAAGCCCATCGTTGCACAAGCATTCCCACTGGAAGAGATAAATACGGCGCAAGACGTGTTCTTGCAAAAGAAACACGTAGGTAAAATTGTCCTAAAAATATACCAAGAATAACAACGCATTAACGAAAAAAGAGTAAATGCATGAATGGCTTTGTATTGAAGATTCAGTTCAAGGCCATTGCTTAGTCAAGCGCTCATTTTTTACACTGGTATTCAATCTAAGCAAAAATTTAATGCGCGATTTACTCAACCGGTATTGTCTATTTAACCTCTTATTTTTGCACTGAGTCATATTTGTGCTTGCTTAATTGGAGTCTGATATTTCCTTGAATATAATGATTTAAAAAGTATGGATGTCCTGTCTTTCTTGCGAAATTAAGAACCCTATCAGTATCTTATTGTGCTGACTAATGGGCGCCGGACTGCACACTTCACTCCAAAGCGACGGGAGAACAATTTTTAATCGTCACTTTTCCCTGTAACAAGTTGCCCTTGGAATATTCGTTAAAATGGCAGGTATTGGTTTTTGGATTATAGTTTTCGATCCACAAATTATCGTCTTTCCAGGTCGCGGTAATATGTTGCTGACCATCCGGTACAGTAATTGACATCACACCCCCATAATGTTTTACAAAAACTTGCTGAAAATGAAAATAGTAAGCCATCAAACCAATAAAAAATACAATGGAACACGCAATCATGGCAGATTTCCATTTGTTGTTCTTACCCAATAGAAAGCCCAATACAGCCATTATCGCGATAATAACAGCCCAGTAAAAATAAGTAATCATTCTCAACTCCTCGTGGTGGTTTAAATTTGTCTGCTGGTTTAAGGCAGGTTAACACGTTTAAAAATCCCAGGGGTTTTATAAAATGGTGTTTTCTTTAGGCGTAGCGAAAAATATATCACGAAATTTGGTTACTTGTGGGGTTGGAAGTCGTGATTATTAGGGGAAGCGGGGGTAAAGCATGGCTGTCATTTTGTACAAGCGTTGAGTAATAGGCATTAATGTCAGTATTTCGCTCCCTCATAGCGATCAAAAAAGAGGGACATATGAGGTAAGCATATTTTAGATATTACGAAAATTGATATTTATGCTACCTATAACTCTACCCACAGCTGTATAGAAGGAAAAATGGTAGAGTCAAAAGAGTGCATTATTACTCATCTAGTAGGAATGTCATGTCGACGCTGCGCCCTTCAAAGTTAGTCGCGATGAGTTTGGTTTTACCATCGATCTCTTGCTTTCTGACGTATTCCGGCTGTACAGGCATTTTACCTAGACCACCAATACCATCAACAATAAAAGTTGGAATGGCAGGCCCAGATACCCAGCCTCGGATGCCATGGTAGATCTCCAGCATACGATCATAGCTGACCTGAAACTTGCTGTTACCAGGAGCGGGATCCATGGAATACACATAGTAAGGACGAATACCATTGGAGATCAGCTCCATGACCAGATCACGCATCACTTCAACGCTGTCGTTAACGCCCTTGATCAACACGCTTTGATTGCCCAGCATTATGCCGCTATTGCGCAGCAATGCCATATGTTCCACAAACAGTGGTGTGATCTCTTTGGGATGATTGATCTGAGTATTAAGCAGGGTTACACGGTTTTTTACCAATACCTGGCACAGCTCTGGCGTAACACGAGTAGGTAACTGAGCGGGCAAGCGGCTGCCGATACGCAGTATTTTCAGATCTGGCCTAGCCTCACGGATCATGGACAGGATCTGATCGAGCTTGTCATCCGTCAGCAACAATGGGTCACCTCCAGACAGCAGCACATCCTGCACTTCCGGGTGCTGACGTAAGTATTCAACGGAGTTACGGATCCTATCCATAGAGATAACATTCAAGGGATCAGACACCATGCGCTTGCGAGTGCAGTGGCGACAATAGGATCCACAAATATTGTGTACCAGAAAGAGCACGCGATTGGGGTAGCGGTGAACGATAGAGGTTCCCTCTGGCATCATGTTATCTTCCCCTAGCTGATCCCCCATCTCTTGTGGTGCCACATCCATTTCATTTTGCTCAGGTACGTATTGAATGCGGATCGGACAAGCCTGATCGTCCTTATCCATCAACTGAGCAATATAAGGCGTAATACGAGTGGCAATGACCTTATAGACCTCATCATCGACTCGGTTAATATTGTTAAAAACCTTGGCGAGCTCCTTATCCGTTTTAAAAGAGCGGGATAATGTTTCGCGCCAAGGGCGACCGGCGACATCAAAGTCCATCAATGACTGATAGTCAGCAAACTTATCCTCTTTTTTATTATTGGCCAGTTTAAGGGAGATATCAGGGGTGTACTGCTTAACTTTTATAGAGATATGCGTCATGAAGGTTTCACCTATAGCGGAATCAAATTTAATTATAGTTATAATAATTAGAACGCTAGTGGTTATAGTTCTAATTGTCATTGCGTTTATAATAAAAGATTTCAATTGCGTCATTGCAAATCATTACTCTTTGATATTATAGCAGTTAACAAGTAAGCCGTTATTTTCAACTAATCTAGCCTCCGCCAATGACAATGTCGGGTTCACTTAGCGCATAGTCAATCTGACAGTTCAGTCTGCTAGACTCAACTTGTTCTGACAAATCTAGGCTCGCTAACGCCCAAGAGCGAGCGTAAAACCTCTCCTATCCTTATCGCTATATTTTCGAAGTGACCGTATTTACGCCCGTGGCGAACGCGGTTTTATAGTGGAAGCGAAGGCGGAGCAAAAAACCGTCAGATTGCCTGCGATTGTTAGGCATTTCCCGCTTCGCGCGAGCCTTCTAATTTGGACTCCAATCCATCAAATATTTGGAAGTGACGCATATTGAAATGTATATCTGAACTTGCTTTTTACAATCTATTAGACAGTCATTGTGCGCATATTGCCTTAGTATCAGCATCAAGTGATTCAGAGCCAATACGTAGCAAACAGTTAAGAAGGGCGCAATGTCATCTTTCCGATAGTAGTGTTATTTCTAATCTTCCTGATACCTTCTAGGGTTTTAGGCAATTGGCATATTTGATTTACGAATTTTTGATTCCCGTATTGCGCTTTTAATTCTGCTTGAACTCGCACAATAAATACCCTTGATTTTATAGGCTCAAATCCGAAGGGCAGCCCATGTAATACAGCAGAAATATGGTAATAGGGGAAACAATAATAAATACTAGGCCTCTGGCTAGGTCAAATAAGAAAGTGATCAGCTGACTAGCGCCGAGATAAAGTACCAACTTTTTCCAAAAAGAATCTTGGCTCATGGCAATCTTATAGGTGGCAAAAACGGCACTTACTAGGAGGAAATGCACATATATTAGCGACCACTAAACGCACGCATCGGGGGGGGGGGGATCAACGGGTCGACGC
>NZ_JBLIEK010000178.1:0-5329 GCF_047632995.1 Psychromonas sp. | reverse complement strand
AAAATACGTTGCAAAAAATCCATTTCGCGCTCCAAATTAATAACATTCATAATAATAAAATCTTATCTACATTAAAAAGGCAGTCTAACCAGTCAAAACATCGAGTTTAACACGAGTGTGCGTTATTGATAAAAGTTGTGTGACACTGAAAAAAGCAAGCTCATCACAATATCCAATAAGACATTGGCTGATATAGGCTTGATAATGAGAAAGCAAGAAAATTAAGAAAATGCTGAAATAGTTTACCTAGTAAGCAGGATGGGTTGATACCAAAAAATTATCATAGCAAATGCCAAACCAACATATTATTTATTATGAACAGATAGATAGCACATTTATGCTAACTTAAAAACTAATCAGAACCGAATAAATCGCGAGTATACACTTTATCCGCAACATCGCGAATTTCATCAACCATACGGTTTGATACAATCACATCACAACTAGCTTTAAACTCTTCAAGAGACTTAATCACTTTAGAATTAAAAAACTCATCTTCTTGAAGAACTGGCTCGTATACAACAACTTCGATTCCTTTTGCTTTTATACGCTTCATTATCCCCTGAACACTTGACGCTCTAAAATTGTCAGAACCTGACTTCATAATTAATCGATAAATCCCAACACATTTAGGGTTACGTTTTACAATCGATTCAGCAATAAAATCTTTACGAGTGGTATTCGCATCAACAATTGCACTAATAATGTTATTTGGTACGTCTGCGAAGTTGGCACGTAATTGTTTGGTATCTTTAGGTAGGCAATAACCACCATAACCAAATGATGGGTTATTGTAATGTTTACCAATACGAGGATCTAATCCAACACCTTCAATAACTTGACGGGCGTCTAACCCATGTGTTTCGGCATATGTATCAAGCTCATTAAAGTATGCAACACGAAGAGCAAGATAGGTATTAGAAAACAATTTAACAGCTTCTGCTTCAGTTGAATCAGTAAACAATACTTCAATATTTTCTTTAACTGCGCCCTGCACTAATAAATCAGCAAATATCTTAGCACGTTCACTCTGCTCACCAACAATAATACGGGAGGGATGCAAGTTGTCGTATAACGCACTGCCCTCACGTAAAAACTCAGGTGAGAATAGGATATTTTCACAACCAAACTTTTCTTTCACCTGTTTGGTATAACCCACAGGCACGGTCGACTTAATGACCATCACCGCTTGCGGGTTAATCGCCATAACCTCTTTAATAACCGCTTCAACAGATGAGGTATTAAAGTAGTTTGTTGCAACATCATAATCGGTTGGCGTGGCAATAATCACAAACTCAGCATTTTTATAAGCCAGCGATTTATCGAGTGTTGCCGTGAAATCAAGATCTTTGTTTTTTAAAAAATCTTCTATTTCAGCATCAACGATAGGAGATAGCTTGTCGTTGAGTAAATTAATTTTATCTTCAAGAATATCTACTGCAATAACTTCATTATGCTGTGCCAACAACATGGCATTAGACAGGCCAACATAGCCGGTACCGGCGATAGCAATTTTCATAATTTAATGAATCCTATAAAAAGCATCAATAAAACGAATGCTTTAAAAACAATATAAATGTGCAATAGCGTGAATTAATGCGTCCAACAATAAACAGATTGAAATTGTGATGAATAGAGAAGCCTCGTAGTCATTTAATCGGGTATCCGGCAGCAGATAAATCCATTATCTAGTTAATAACAGACCTCCGATTAACATACCTCAAAGTTGACGATTAATGAGGTAGCAGTGTAAGCAGCAGTGTGTTTTTTCATCATTTGCTAATAACCACAACTTCGTCATTACCGAAATCAGTTAATCGGGAAGCTTAATGACTACACGGAAAATCATGAGGTTTATTGCCATAAGCTTTGATTAAGGTAACTTGAACTTATGTGTCCTTATTTTATGTCAATCTATTTTGAATAGGTGAAAAGTAAAACATAAATTATGTCACACATTGTTAAGCCTGCGTTGTTGGTATATTTTTCTTCACCAAGAGAAATGCCAGACTCAAGACTTACTTGTTGAAATAGTGCAAGAAGTAATTGTTATTATTTTGCTGCACTCAGCAATACTTCTTTGATGACTCGGCATGTTTTATCCATTTCTTCAGCTGACAAAGTTGGATGAACCAAAAACATCAAGCTAGTTTCTCCAAGCTCAACCGCATTTTTTAAGTGTATTTCTGGCCGCCACGGAGTATTGTCGAAGGCTTTTTCTAAATACACTTCAGAGCAACTACCTTGAAATGCCGGCACACCTTTTACTATTATTTCATTAATAATACGGTCGCGTGACCAATCTGTTTTTAAAAACTCAGGCTGAACAAACAAATAATGCTTATATTCAGCATGTTCACAATATTTCGGCACATCAACTAATCGAACAATAGATAAACCAATAAGTGAATCATCAATCTGCTTAGCATTCGCTTGACGCTTGGCAGTCCAATCAGCCATGCGAGTTAACTGAATACGACCTATAGCCGCTTGCATCTCGGTCATGCGCCAGTTAGTGCCAAAACTTTCGTGTAACCATCGAAACCCAGGTGGGTGTTCACGGTTGTATATAGCATCAAAACTTTTACCGTGGTCTTTATAACTCCACATAGTAGACCACAACTCTTTTGAATTAGTGGTTACCATGCCACCTTCACCACCAGTGGTCATAATTTTATCCTGACAGAAAGACCAAGCACCAATATGACCAATTGAACCGACAGAGTGCCCTTTATACTTAGCGCCATGTGCTTGTGCACAATCTTCAATCACATAAAAACCACATTTTTCTGACAGAGCCATAATGGCATCCATTTCAGCAGGCATACCTGCTAAATGAACCACAATAACCGCTTTGGTTTTTTCTGTTAAAACGGCTTCAATGCTTGCTGCTGTTATATTCTGGCTATTCAGATCAACGTCAGTAAAAACAGGTGATGCACCTGAAGTCACAATACTTGAAGCGGAAGCTAAGAATGTACGAGAAGTGACAATAACGTCGTCACCGACACCAATATTTAAAGCTTTAAGGGCAAGATCTAGTGCTAATGTGCCATTACCAAGCGCGACGGCATATATGGTACCAGCAAAAGCGGCGAATTCTTTTTCAAACTCCCTGCCTTCTGTGCCAGTCCAATAATTAACTTTATTAGATAAAACAACACGACTTACTGCATCGGCCTCTTGTTGAGTGAAGCTAGGCCAAGGAGAAAATGAGGTATTTAACATGATGTTCCTATTAATTCCATATAGAAATAAGGTGTGAAATTACTTTTTATTATCTAGAAACTGCAGGGGAGCCATATGCAGTAATGTTATCAGGTATATTCTTTACAACTGTGCTGCCAGCACCAATCAAGCAGTTATCACCTATTGTTATTAACTGCTTTACTTGGCTGCCAATACCAACCCAGCTTTTGTTTCCAACAGTAACACCACCGGCCAAAGCGACGTTGGGGCAAATATGGGCAAAATCATCAATAATACAATCATGCTCAATAACAGCTGCAGTATTGATAATACAACCCACTCCTACTTTCGCAAAAGCATTAATAATCGCACCAGCAAAAACAACGGCTCCCTCTGCTATTACTGCATATTGGCTAATGATTGCGGTTGGATGAATTAATGTAATAAGGTCAAAATTATTTTGCTGTAATAACGTGACTTTTTGGTGGCGAATTTTATTATTACCAATAGCAACAACGACGCTTATAGGGTTATTTAATGCGACTAAATTGGCGCAGGTGCCGTGTATAGGCCAATGCTCAATCTGGGTTTTACTTGGGTAGGCATCGTCATAAAAGTTAACAGTAAAGCCAAGCTGCTCTGCAATATCAGCAACAATTTTGCCGTGGCCACTTGCGCCAACTATTGCTAACTCTTTAGTCATTACTTGAGCCTTTAAACGGTTCAATGGTTACATGTCCATCTGCACTAATACCTTCGCGTACAAACACTTTCTTAACCGTGAGTAGTAATATTTTAATGTCTAACCAGAAAGATTGATTTCCAACATACCAAACATCGAGTTTAAATTTTTCTTCCCAGCTAATAGCATTACGGCCATTAACTTGTGCCCAACCAGTAATGCCTGGCCGAACATTATGACGTTTTGTCTGTTCTTGTGAATAAAGTGGCAGATATTCAATCAGTAATGGACGAGGTCCCACTAAGCTCATCTCCCCTTTTAACACATTCCATAAACCGGGTAATTCATCTAAGCTTGATGAACGCAGTTTCTCACCGAAGGGAGTCAATCTTTCACTATCTGGGAGTGAGTGTCCATGTTTGTCGATTGTATCGCACATAGAACGAAATTTAAGCATTTCAAAAACCCCCCCATATAACCCAGGTCGTTTTTGTTTGAATAAAACTGGTGAACCAAGGTTTTTGGCAACGTAACTTCCCACTAATAATAAAATTGGAGCTAAAATTATTAATGCAAAAATAGAAATAACAATATCAAATAAACGTTTAATCATTGATAGCCTCGATTAAAGTGTTTTCTATTCTTTTAACCATAATATCTCGCGAATAAACGTTATAAGCAAGAAATGAGCATTTACTGATAGCTTGTTGATATCGATTCTGATCATTTAAGAAATTTGAAATTGCACTGGCAGACGTTCCGTAATCATTAGATGATAAAACGAGTCCACAATCATACTCAATAATAAATGACTCTTGCCATCCACCATAATTAATTGCAATAGGAGTAGAAGCAGCTAAAGCATCAAATAATTTATTTGCTGAGTTATGCCACATTTCAGGCACAGGTCCAAATAAAGAAACCGACAAATCAGCAGCTGAAAGTAATTTGACGATTTGGGTTTTAGGAACAGGAGGCAAAATATAAAAATTAATATCTAACACCCCTAATTCTTGAGCCTTTTTGACCACAGACTCCTTCATCATTCCATCTCCAATTGCAACAAAGCAAATATTCGCATCAATAAACTTCATATGGCTAGCTAAATAAGCCAGATATTCAACATTATTAATTAACCCAAAAGTACCTGTGTACACTACAAGTTTTCGACCCTTTAAAAAATCAAGGGAATCATTTATAAAATCGATGCCAATTGAAGCTGGCACATCAAATAATTGAGTATCACAACTGTTTGTTGCTAGTGTCACTTTATCTTCAGCAATACCATGACGAGTAATACCATCACACATACCTGGCGATAAACCAACAATCCTTTTGGAATTTTTGTATGTGTAAATCTCTAACCATGTAGCTAATTTAATAATAATAGGATTTTTGATCGCACCAACTACGATGGGTAGCTCAGGCCACAAGTCCCTAACTTCAAAAACAAGAGGC
>NZ_JBLIEK010000177.1:0-5350 GCF_047632995.1 Psychromonas sp. | reverse complement strand
TCCTAATTCTTTTTTATGGCCTATTTGTTGTCTTTAAAAACCAACACTAAGGGAACTAAAGATTGTTCAAAGCACCATCTAACCAAGTCATTCTCTGCGCATACCATGTTTTCAGTTGGTTAACCTCTTCGCTGTAAGTGTCAAACACCAAGGGATTCGGCCAAACATAATTGCCCAAGGTATTCCATTTAGTATCGTTTTCTTGTTGCGCCAGATTTAACTTGTCAGCATAGTCGTCGATTTTATCCAAAATTAAATTTTGATTGACTTTAAAATAAGCAAAACGGGTTTTAACCTTCTCGAGAAAGACACTATCGGTAAATAATCTGGCGATCCATGGATTGTCTTTCACCCAAAACCCCTGCGCATAACGAGAATCAGCGTAGTTCACATTGCCAAAAGACAAATCAAAGTCCCATAGCGGCCCCATTTTAATTTTTTGACCTGGCACTAAATTAAAATAAATGCTGGAAAAAAATTTAGAGTCAACGTTTTTTGTTATTTCACTGATTAGATACCAATCTACAAAACTATCGACATCTATGTATTTGGCATAGCCATTAATTGGATCTGTAAAGTTTGAAGAAAATAGAGCTGATTCAAATTCATTGATGTAACTTTTAATATAATTATATTGTTCATCATCCCAATTTAGATTGGGCTCTTTTATTGCCACTAGAAATTCATCCGTATAAAAATACACATCATCTGAGTCTTGTCTTTCTAGTTGATCAATTTCGAGTAAAAAACCATTGTCACCAATATTCACTCGATTACTGCCTTCTTCTACCTTTTCAGTAATGTTGTAGGTGCCGTTATATTCATCGTTGATATACACCTCGGCAAAGGTACTTTTAGGCGTCCAGTCAAGATTGCTTAAATATCCCATTTCAAAACTAATGGTATTTCTCAACAAAGTTTTATCAGAATATTCGGCCAAAAATAACCACTTCTTTTTGGATGGCATATCCAACATTGTTGTCTTATCTTTCAACTTCATTTGAAACGGTTTTTTAGGATGAAAAAACCAAGTAGAGTTTCCACGGCCTCGAATTTTAATATCGACAGAAGGTTCGTCTGAAAAGTTACGCCCACCTTTGATAGAGACAGTACCATCTACATAGTCCTCTTTGGAGTTGATGGGTACATTGCCAATTGTCGATATATAAATGATAGGTAATCCAGTAAAAGCCACAATATCAACGGAATAACTCACCTGACGGCCGTCATCCATCATCACAGTGTAAGTCTGTACATCACTAAAATTCTGTACAGATACATTATTTTTCTGCGCTGTATCATTAACAACCAGCGACGCACCAGTGTGTTCAACCGTGGCGATCATCCTTTGCCAATTAGCGCTGACTGGGAATTTACCAGCAATGTTTTTACCAGATATAGACAAATTTAAATTTGAGCTTAGACTTGGATTATTCTCAACTAAAAAGGAGAACTGACTGATAACAGGTTCAACGACTACCAGTAATAATTCTGGCTCTGTTTTATCAGACCCACTACAAGCTAACAGCGTTAAGCTGAAAAAAATAACTAGCAACGGTTTCCCAAACTCATAGTTCATCAACATTAAAGAAATCCTTTATAAAAATAGGTATTTACCAATGGTGTTTATATCGCGTTATTTGAATATTTTAAAACTTTCCCAAACAAATATTGCAAGATATCCTATCTAAATAAATAAGAAAGAACGAAACATGATGTTTTTTTGCGACCAAGTTTGCTCAATGACTTGCCAATATCTGTGTTGGTTAATACTCATCACTAACAAATTTGTTATAAATACAAACCTATTTTAGTAGGCACTTTATAAGGTGACGATTAGATGGAATCTACAGCCAAAAAAGTTAATATTTATAAGCTAAAACAAAATTTAATCGTTTATTATCTACAAAAATACCAGTGAATGTTAGTCTACCACTTCCACTTAAATTCTTGTTAATATCCCTTCAATTTCTGTCTCATCTGTTCAATTCGTTTTCTATTAGCACCTAAGTCTGAGTATCCGAGACGCGACGCAGATCTAAAGTATATGATTGTTGTTGCGGATTTTGTGACTGGAAAATAGAACTCTACATCATCAATAAATTTAAATATTTTAGATGTAAACTCCACTCGGACATAATTGTCCTGAATATCTATGATGTTTGTTCGCTGCAATGTTTTTAGTATTAATAACAGCCGTGCTTGTGTCTCTTGTTGTGAGCCAATGAAATAGAACGGTTCTATAAATTTTTTTTTATCTATAATTTGACTACTCACACAATTGGGTGATTGTGGGCAGGGTACTAAATGGTCATTAAATAACCCCAGCTTAGGAGTCATTCCAGCACATCCCATCAAAAAAACCAAACCAAACAAAACAATTAAAATTTGCTTATCCACTTTACCTATCCTCTACATTTATTTTTTATACTCAAAAAAGTTAACATATATTGACTTGAGGCACATTTGAAGAACATTCAGCGAATAAAAATAGTTCAACGAGTAAACTTAATAAAAAAAATGCTCTCATTTTAGTCAAACAAAAAATAACCTATCTATATTTTAATATTTCGACTGTGTTCACTATCAATAAACATCTGTCATTATCAAATTTCATATTAATGCCCTAGTGCAATTTCCAGTAATATAGTCATTATTAAATGATTTTTAAGCCGACATATGTGATAGCTCAAATAAAAATGTAGCCCTAGTTTATAGATTTAGTTTTGTATTCTTTTTGTTACCAACTCGCCTAAGGTCTTCATCAAATATGAAATCAAGGCAACGCTTCGCAACCTATAAAGCTAAAATAAAGATACATTGAACATCAACTCACCAACTCACCAACTCACCAACTCACCAACTCTCTATTACTATAAAAATTTTTAATTTTAATTTTAATTTTAATAAAAAGGATGTGCAAAAAACATACTGAGTACTAAAGAGCCAACATAGCATTATGTATTAATGCATATTACAAGTTTTAAGCCTCGTATAATTTCAGCTTCGACATTAGTGCATTCTAAAAGCAACGTTACCACTTCTCATACCTAAGTATCATATCGTAGCTTTTTCAATCCCTTTAAATATTCTTTAATAGAAACATCAAAACACAGCAACTTTTGCAATTAAACAAAAACACCGAGGAAATTAACCATGTTGAAAATAGTTAAAACTTCTATCGCCATCGCAACTGCTTCTTTGATATATGCTGGCAATGCTCAAGCTGACATCAATGATGCATTACAAAATATATGTACCATTGTAAAAGCAGATGACAAAGGTGAACTTCGTAGAAAAATGAGACGTGTTCAGTCTGATTACAATTTAAAACTTAAAGATTATTACACCGGTGTATCTTGCGGAGGTAACAGCCTTATTCGGACTGCTATGCTTAACAACTCAGAAGAAACAGGCACTCTTATGATAAAAAAAATGCCCAGAGGTGATTTGAAAGCTCCTGAAAAAGACGGTAAAACAGTGCTGGTATGGGCGTCTGAAAATGGTTTAGGTACCTCACCCATAGTTACTGCCCTTAACGACAGAATATAAGTATTATAGTTTCACGGCAGAGCAACACGTCATTCAAGCTTCGCAAAAACTGTTATTGAATGAACCTAGCAATAGCTAGTAAAACGATCAACATGGAAGGTAAGTCGAATTTTCTTTGAACAGATAATTGTCTCACCTTTTAAAATGGCCTCTTTTGAGGCTGTTTTTTTATGTGTATTACTAAAAAACATCTAATACCAAAACACAGGGAAAAAACGCAGCTGTTTAGATCAATTTCTCTGTGTCCTGAATACCACTAGAAACCGCAGTCATTTAAAAAATAATTTTATTACTTTCTAATTCCTTACATTTATCTGTCTACTTTACTAAAAACTTTTCGATTTCTAAATTCACTTCATCAGGCAACTCATGTTGCAACCAATGGCTTGCATCAGGAAAGCGTCTAATTCGCACATCTGGCACATACTCCTCTACACCATCAATGTTCTCTTTAACAAAGGCCTGATCTTGTTCGCCCCACAAGATCAGTGTTGGGCAACTGATGCGGATATTGGGTATTTTCATTTGTTCCGCTGCAACGACAGGACCATTGCCATGTCCATTGCCTACATCAACGATTTTCTCATTGGGGGCCAATTGCGGCATGGCTCTATAGTATTGCAGCATGCCATTAACTGCGTCAGGCTGAGCCCAAACGTTCTCATAAGTCTTGCGCTGCGTCTCGCTCAATGTGCCTTCACGCATTCCCATGAATATTTTGTTTTTGAGGTATTCATAGTTATTTTCTGATAACTTTTTTACAGCATTTGACGCAATTAACTCATGAATGTACTCGCTTTTTTGTCTTTGTTCGGCGTTGTGCACCATTTCCCGTGTGAAAATACTGGGGTGAGCAGCATTAAGTATCACTAATCGTTCGACAAGTTTTGGAAAAAAAGCAGCAAGAGGCCATGCAATGACCCCACCCCAATCGTGAGCCACTAATATTACTTTTTCTTGTGGCGCTGTGCATTGAATGAACTTAGCCATAAATTGGATCAGATTGGATACTTCAAAAAATGATTTTTCTTTGGGTTTATCACTTAAATTATAGCCAGGCAAATCGGGGGCTATCACACGATATTTACTAGAAAAATAATCAAGCTGTGCATGCCATGTCCCCCAATATTCAGGAAAGCCATGTAAGAAAACAATAGTTTGGCGTGGCGAATAGCTCTTATAATTATCACCTGCTTCAACATAATGAATATTAACGTCTTCAATGTTGATTGTGTGATGTTTCATGGCTGTATTTATCCGTCTAGTTGAATTTCCGGTGAATAAAAAAAAGCAAACATAATCATGTTTGCCTTTTTGAATTTACCAGTCTAGCTTATTAACATTTATTGAAGCCTAAACTATGTTGAACTGTTCTTCTTCCATATCCATTAAGTTATCAGCCCCAGACTCCATGGCTGACACTAATGAACGTGTGCGCGTTAGTAGACGGTCAAAATAAAATTTAGCCGTATGTAATTTTGCTTTATAAAATTCTGGATCGTTTGTACCATCGTCAAGTTTTTGCTGAGCAACAACGGCCATTTGAAGCCAGAAATAGCCAACTACGACGTAACCTGAATACATCAAGTAATCGACAGATGCAGCACCTAGTTCTGCAGGATTTTTGGCTGCCCTTTGCATAATGTCTTCAGTAATTTGATGCCATTCATGAACATGTTTATCAATACTGTTTGACCAAGCATTAAACTGTGTCTTATCACGAATACTTTTGCAGTATTCTTTGACTTCGTTTGTGAATACATCCAATAATTTACCGTTTGAACCCACCACTTTTCTG
>NZ_JBLIEK010000176.1:0-5374 GCF_047632995.1 Psychromonas sp. | reverse complement strand
CTAGTTCATCACTATAAACTTGACCTTGTGTATGAACTTCAAATGTATCATTTTTTATCGCGTTTACTTGTTTATAAACACTCGCCAATCTCTCATTGAAGTATCGATACAAGATAATACTAAAATAAATAAGAGTCATAATGAAAACGCTAAATACCGTCACTAAATTGGTATAAGTTTGTTCTGACATATCATCAGATGCGATTTTTGCATCATTCAATTTGGAATCATTATAGGTTGATATATCAGTAACTAATCGACTGGCATTAAAAATATAATCTCGGGATTTTGTAGAAGATAATACCAATGCTTTTTGATTAGAATTTTCCATCGACAAAGTCAGTATTTTCGAATGGACTTCATCATATTTTTTTAGTTCGACTAGTATTTTATCAATTTGCTTATTTTTATCTGAATCAGAGATATTCCTGAGTGTTTGCGCATCCACATGGACTTGTTCCAAATGTTTTGTGGAACGTATTGCCATCTCTGACATTTCACTTTCATTGAGTAACAAAATGGTATGACCAGTATCCCGAATAGACTTCAAAATAGCTGATTGTATGTTGGAGATTAATATTAATGCTTTTGTCTTTTTTTCTATGGATGCTCTGTCTAGATCTATACTTGACAATTCAGTGAGTATTTCATCATGAATAATTAAAGCGAGTTCATCTGTTAATTTATCTACGCGTTTTATTGTGTTGCGCGCATCACCACGTATCAGAGATCTAGCTTTTTCGCTTGAATTTTGTATTGTTAGGTTATAAATGTTTTCATAAACGACCACATATTCATCATAAATCGTTTTGAGAGCAGCTAATACTGAAATGTTTTCTTTATCTATGAGTACTTTCAACTCAACCATGTTGCTTTCGATATCCTCTTTCGTATTCAAAAAATGACGATTGTATTTTTGCATTTCTTCAATGGTTAGTGCCAAAATTAGATTTTTTTCAGTTCTATCTAGTTCTAGAAAGTTTGCCATTATGTCTTTGCTCAATGCAGCCTTAGCAGAGTCTTGATTGATCACTTTCTTGAAGCTTTCAGTCATAATGTTAAGACTATTGACACTTATAAACAGTACTACAAAAGTCCCAATTGTAGAAAAAATACCAATCAAAGCCAGTCTGTTCATCAATGTTAAATTTTTAAACACGAATACAACCCAATTCCATGATCTTAATAATAACAATAGGCATCATTTTTAATTTTTCCTCTATTTAATACAGAAATTAATCTATTAATAATAATTTTTTTATTTTTAACTTCATCGGGTATTTCAATAAAAATGAACTGATCCAATAGATATGTATCGATACACATACTTGAACATTGCTTTGGATTTCCATAGCACGTTTTTTGTTAACGTCATGTGTTAATTTAATCAGGGCAATAAAGATAATAATTGAGTGAGATGATCTTTTTAAAAAGATTAAAAATTTAGTTAATATCATGTAAGCTAAACCTGAGGGTTAATGTTAACAATGGTGAGCCATACAGTTACCCTAGTTCCCTTTCCAGCAACACTTGAAAACTCAACATCTCCACCATGAATTGAGATTATCTCTTTTACCAACGATACGCCTAATCCGCTACCCGGTATAAAACCAGATTCATCAACTCGGTAAAATCGCTCTCCGACACGGGCAAGCTGTTCAGGTGTCATGCCTATACCATTATCAATGATGATGACACCAAACTGCTTATTTCCGTTCTTTTCTCTCTCGCTTGTTTGTAAAATAACGTCTTCACTTTCAGGTGAATATTTAAATGCATTACTTAATAAGTTACTAAATACTTGACGCATTTTATCAATATCAAAAGACAATACAGGCCAATCCCCCATAATCTGAACATTCACTTTTCGGCCACTAAATGCACCTTCAACTTCAACACATGACTCTTTTACTATGTCTTGAAGTGTGTTGTCTTCCATATGAAAATCTTTTCCGGCTCTGGCTTCTATTCGAGATAAATCAAGAAGCTCATCCAGTAAGTGCTTGAGATTTAATGATTGCCGATGAATGGTTTCAAGTATTTTATAGGATGTATTTTTGTCATAATCACGAGCCATTAGTAATTCAGAAAAACCATAAATACTGGCAAGTGGTGTTCGAAGTTCGTGAGCAGCGGTGGATAAAAAATCACTTTTCATTCTATCAACTTCTGTTTCATGAGTTACATCTCTGAAATAAAGTACTTCACCTTCTTTGCACCCATTCGATCCGTACATTGTCCTGTGGTTAACTTTGAGAATCCGTACGCTAGGGCCAGAAAGATAGACAATTTGCTCTACGTCTTCGCCTCCAATATAGATTTTTCCACCTATTTGATTTGGATCAAATAAGCGGTTCATTAATTCAACAAATATTTCAGCAGGTTTATCAATTAATGCATCGGATTTAAGTCCCGTCATATCTAAAAAAGCAGGATTGATATAACGAATGTAATTATCAGCACTGACTAATACAAAGCCATCTGGACTTAGTGTTAAGATAGTATTCAACTCACGCGTCCGTTTGGTCACCTTCACTTCCATTTCAGAGCGGTAACTATGAAGCTCAGTAATATCTTGCCCTACCCCAACAGCGCCCACCACATTTCCAAGCTCATCGCGGCGTGTCGTAGCATTAAGTAATATCATGACTGAATTATTAATTTGAGTATGTAATGAGAATTCAAAATTAGAGGTTTCATCACCCTGTAATGCTTTTTGAAATACCTCGTTAACTGAATGCCGATAATTCGCAGTGATAAATTCTTCAACTAAGTCTTTACCCCTTACTTCATCAGCATGAAACCCCGTAATCTCAGCTGCTTTTTGATTCCATTCATTTATCTTACCTTTTGCATCAATACCAAAAATAGGTGCATTAGCAGTATCGATGAATCGGACCCAATTATCTGCCACTTGCTTGGACAATTGTTGAGCATTAATTAGCTTATTTTCGTTATCACGCCTTTCAGATATATCTTTTATGAATGCGGTAAATATCTGCTCGGAATCTGATTTTGTAGGTGAAATAGAAATCTCAATCGGAATAACATGACCATCCCTGTGTAAGCCAAAGAGCTCCAATCGTTTTCCAAATACAGGACCGTTACCTGTTTCAAAGAAGTGTTTCATACCGCGTGTATGAGCTTCACGCATATTTTCAGGAATGATGTATTCTGCTAAGTTTTTACCAACTATTTCATCATAGCTCCAACCAAATACATCTTCTGCTACGTTGTTGAAATCAATAACATTACCACTGGAGTCAATCGTAATCATTGCATCTAAGGATGCTTCCAAAATGGCTTTGTTGTAGCCCAGTAAACGTTTTATCTCAACATTTTGTTCTGTTAACTGTTGAAAGCTTTGAGAAATAATTTGATGGTTATTTTTAAATGCGTCTATTAATAAGTCTGTTTCGGTTGCTGAACTTGTAGGCCAATTAATGTAATCCATATCAGGGTTTAATTTAATGTCATTTGTTATTTTTGTAAGTTCGACAAGTGGCTTAACAATTTTTCTTGCAAAATACGTGGTGAATATCATTGAAACTAACACTATTCCAAAGATCACAAATAGTAAGAATGTATAGTCTTTACTCAACGTATCAACTTGATTTTTTAATGGCGATAAAATGGTAAGTTTCCAGGGAAATTCATTAGAAATCATTTTTTCTTTCATAAAATATGAATTTCTCCATTTCGTTAATGTGGGTACATTTTCATCCTCAATAATAAGGTGGAACAGATTTTTTTTGTTTTCAAAAGGTAAATTAGACCAGGTTACACCGGGATGTCCTCCGGGGATTTCGACAGATGGGAGATTAGAAAAAAATAATTTTAAATTATTGTCAAATAATTCAAAATTAAACTGACCAAATTTCAAAATTCTGTTGCTGATTATTGAAGCTATGTGTTTTTTTGTTATAACGCCTATTAATGAAGTATCGTGCAACGGCTCAGTTGAAATGGGAGTCACTATTGTAATAATTCTTTGATTATCAATTACAGAATTTGCGCTACTGATCTCCACACGGTTACTTTTCAATGATTCTTTGTAAGAAGGTTGTAAAAATAAGTCTTTGCCAAGCATTTTGTTACTGAAACTTGCTTCTTTAGAAAGGTAATCAGCAACCACAATTCCATTATTAACGAGTAAAACGTGATCGAAGTGTTGAAGTGATAATTGAAAGTTTTGTTCAAAATCGCGCACTTTATTTTGTGTGAAAAGTGTAATAAATTTTTTATTTTTTGATAGGTCATCTAAAATATTTTTCTTTGTCAGTATGTCTGTCTCAATGTCCTGACTTATTGTTTTTAAATTCGTGTCATACGCCTCTTCAATGGAATTAATGGACAACTCAGTCATTCTAAAATACTCGTCTCTACTTTCTAACACCATAAGAATAAGAAGAGGTACTAATAATGTGGCAAGCGAGAACCATCTTATCGATTCTTCCAAAGAAGAACTGACTAGTTTATTATTTTTATAGCCCTCAACATTGAAAAATTTAATCAATAATATTGCTAACGATACGTTAAGGAATCCATTAAAAATTTGCTTTGTGAGTACCAATTGCCAAAAAGAGTTCGTCATATGTAAAAATACTACACAAAACAATATTATTAATGGAGTGGCAATAAACAACCAAAAAATACATTCAGCAAAAAATAAGCTTCTGCCTTTTTTGTAAAGGTAACCAATCACTAAAGCTTCTAATACATATATAATCCATGCAAAAGGATTACCCCACAAAACAAAACTATATGCACTAGCAATAGATGCAACTATTATCCCAGCGCGCCAGTTAAAATGGTGTATGGCGATGATTACGAATACACTACCAAATAATAAATCAATGCCAAAAAGTAGTGTTAGTGGGAAAAAATTTCCTATGAATGAAGCCAGTATAAGCAGAATAAGAAAAAAGCTTTTTTTTATCAGTATGTTATTTATTTTAATCTTCATGATGCGATAAATACTCTGTAACAACTTTAATTATTAACATCTATTATTTGAATTTTAGTAAAATTAATATCCCGACTAAACAATCTACACATGTCTAAATAGCGAGATGTCTTGTTAGGTATAAAGAGATACGTTTTGCTCAATCTTATTCTTGTTAATCGACAAATCGAAGTCAAAATTTTAATACCCCATTTAGACTAAACACTTGATAAGATAGTTTATATATAAACAAATCATAGGCATTCAACACGGTTTCACAATGTTGGCTGACTATTTTTTCAATTTCATAAAATAGAGTGTCGTTATTAAAAAAGGTACTGCATTTTGGTATGCCTGCTTTATCAAGACCCACTTTTCCTGACATCCCTAAAGCAGCCATCTCACGAAATGCGCCTAACCGTATTGCAC
>NZ_JBLIEK010000175.1:0-5546 GCF_047632995.1 Psychromonas sp. | reverse complement strand
TTGAAAAAGATATAACAAAGATAGAATCGACACTCGAACGTGATGCTGAACTGATGGCTGCAGCGGATGTTACCGCCTTAAAACGTAAGGTTGAAGTGAAACTATCTGAGTACAAATTAAAACGTAAAGCATTTGAAGAAGATAATCGTCGTCGCCAAGGTGAAGAGCAACAAAAGGCCTTACTTATGGTGCGTAAAGTTATCAATGCAGTTGCAGCAGAAGATGGTTACGATCTTATTTTAAATGGTGAGCAGATTGTTTTCTCAAAACCAGAACTTGATATTTCAGATATTGTAATTAAAGAAATCAGCAAAAAGTAGATTATAAATAATGAGATACAATTTAGCACAGTTAGCAAAGCTGCTAAACGCCCAACTAGTGGGTGATGGGGAGCTTGTTTTAGAACGACTGGCAACTTTTGAAAAAGCAGGGCAAGGGGATATTACCTTTGTTTCTGATAAAAAACTGCTTACTAAGTTAGGTGATTGCAAGGCCAGCGCGATTGTTTTGCCGAGTGCTTTACAAGACAGTTATCAGGGTAATGCGCTGTTTATGGCCAATCCTTATGTGGGATACGCATTATTAGCGCGGCTCTTTGATACAACACCTAACCTGTCTGCAGGTATCGCGCTTTCTGCCGCTATCCATGCAACGGCGGAAATCGGTGAAAATGTTGCAATAGCCGATAATGTTGTGATTGAAGCGGGTGTTAAAATTGGCGATAACTGTCAAATCTATGCCAACGTCGTCATTGGCGACCATTCTATAATTGGCGAACAGTGTAAAATTTATCCCAATGTCACTATTTATCATGATTGTCAAATGGGTAAACGTTGTATCGTCCATGCAAACAGTGTGGTTGGATCTGATGGCTTTGGCAATGTTCCCTATCAAGGTGCCTGGGTGAAAATACCGCAAATTGGTCGGGTCTTGATTGGTAATGATGTTGAAATAGGCGCGTCAACAACGATAGATCGCGGCGCTCTGTCCGATACTATTCTTGCTGACGGTGTGAAAATTGATAACCAATGTCAGATTGCGCACAATGTTTCGATCGGCGCCCATACAGCGATTGCCGGAGGCTCAAATGTAGCCGGTAGCACAAAAATCGGTACAAACTGTATTATAGGTGGTTCGGTAGCAATGAATGGACATATCACCATTGCTGATAATGTGGTTATTACCGGCGATAGTATGGTGATGCGCAGTATTCATGAAGCGGGGGTTTATTCCTCTGGCGTACCGGCACAAGAAAATAGAGCCTGGCGTAAAACAACCGCATACACGTTAAAAATTGATGATTTATTTAAACGTGTCAAAGAACTTGAAAAACAACTTAAAGATTAAATAAAGGAAGCAATCGTGAGTAACGAATTAAATTCACTAGACATCAAAGAGATCATGGATCTTCTGCCGCATCGCTACCCATTTCTATTAGTGGATCGCGTCTTAGATTATGTTCCGGGTAAAACATTACACGGTGTTAAAAATGTTTCTTTTAATGAACCGCAATTTCAAGGACATTTCCCTGGAACGCCAGTTTTCCCTGGTGTGATGATTATTGAAGCGTTAGCGCAGGCCACGGGGATTTTAGCTTTTGCTACTTACGGTAAACCTGCTGAAAATGAGCTATATTTCTTAGCATCAATCGATAAAGTGCGTTTCCGTAGACCGGTTGTTCCTGGTGATATTTTACATCTGGAAGTGATTTACCTTAAAGAGCGTCGTGGCATGGGCAAATTTGAGTGTGTGGCAAAAGTTGACGGAGAAATTGCCTGCCAAGCTATGATCATGTGTGCAAGAAGAGAGGTTTAATGACAAATTCATCAGCTACAATTCATCCAACTGCGATTGTGCATGAAAATGCGATTATAGGTCAGAATGTCGAAATCGGTCCCTATACTATTATTGGCGATCGCGTCGAAATTGGTGACAATTGTTGGATTGCACCGCATGTGGTTATCAAAGGCCCAACTAAAATGGGTCAAGGTAATAAGATCTTCCAGTTTGCCTCTGTGGGTGAAGACTGTCAGGATCTAAAATATAACGGTGAAGAGACGTTTTTAGAAATCGGTGACAATAACGTATTTCGTGAGAGCTGTACTATCCATCGCGGCACAGCGCAGGATCAAGGCACAACACGTATCGGTAATAATAATTTACTGATGGCCTATGTACATGTCGCGCATGATTGTATCCTCGGGGATAATATTATCCTATCCAATAATGCGACGTTAGCCGGGCACACTAAGCTCGCTAATAACGTTATTATCGGCGGTCTTTCCGCACTCCATCAATTCACTCGCGTTGGTGAGTATGCGATGATTGGCGGCTGCTCGGCGGTCAATAAAGATATTCCACCCTATTTTATGGCAGCCGGTAATTATGCGCAGGCGCAGGGTATTAATTCAGTAGGTTTAAAACGTCATGGTTTCAGCAGTGCTGCTATTATGGAAATTAAACGTGCCTATAAAGTGCTCTGCCGTCAGGGTAATACGCTTGAAAATGCAAAACTGGAAATAGCCGAAAAATTAGATGCTTGTCCTGAACTGAAAATCTTATACGATTTCATCAGTGCAGAGAGCCGCGGCATAATCCGTTAAACTTACGGTCAGTCGTTTTATTTAAAAAAGGCTCATTAGAGCCTTTTTTTTTAAGAGTGAATTAGAAATGAAGAAACCATTAACAATAGGTTTGATTGCAGGCGAGGCGTCCGGTGATATTTTAGGTGAAGGATTAATCAAAGCCTTAAAAGTGCATTATCCAGACGCTATTTTTGAAGGGATAGCAGGGCCGAAAATGATTGCGCAAGGTTGCCGGGCTTTGCATCCTCTTGAAGCATTGTCTGTGATGGGCTTTGCTGAAGTCTTATGTAAATTGCGCAGCATTTTACGTATCCGCAAGTCGATTATTAACCATTTTATCGCCAATCCTCCCGATATTTTTATCGGTATCGATGCGCCAGATTTTAATTTAACGGTTGAATTGAAATTAAAAGAAAAAAATATAAAAACAATTCATTATGTCAGCCCTTCCGTATGGGCCTGGAAGCAGTGGCGTATCCATAAAATTGCCAAAGCCACGGATCTGGTACTGGCTTTTCTGCCCTTTGAAAAAGCCTTTTATGATAAATTTAATGTGCCTTGCCAATTTGTTGGTCATACACTGGCCGATCAACTGCCTTTGATCCCGGAAAAATCGCACGCCCGAAAAAAATTGGGGCTGGCAGAGCAGGAGAAGTTGCTCGCCATTTTACCCGGTAGCCGTAAAGCGGAAGTTGAGATGCTGGGACCGATTTTTCTGCAAGCGGCGTCCATTATCAGCCAGCAGTATCCCGCACTTAAATTTATTGTGCCTATGGTTAATGACGCGCGTAAAAAACAGTTTTTGGCACAGCAGAAGCTCTATGCACCGAATCTTCCATTACAAATATTTGACGGTCAGGCAAGTGCTGTTCTGCAGTCAGCCGATACCGTATTACTTGCTTCGGGGACGGCCGCGCTTGAAGCTATGCTGGCTAAAGCGCCGATGGTGGTGGCATATCGCGTTAAACCTATAACTTATGTGATTGCCAAATCATTAGCGAAGATTAAATATACCTCGCTGCCTAATTTAATCGCAGATAAAGAGGTGGTTAAAGAGCTCAGTCAATACGATTGCACTGTGGAGAATATCGTTGCAGAGTTACAGCGCTTATTAGGCCAGGACAATAGTGATATGATCAATACCTTTACTGAGCTGCATCAGTTAATTAAATGTGATGCAGACGCGCAGGCCGCCCAAGCTGTGGTTGATCTACTAAAAAAATAATAATTTTTCGGATGGCGTTTTAGATGAGAAATATAAAATGAGCAAATTAAAAACAGACTACGCAGATGTTATTTATCCTGATTTTAGTTTAATCGCAGGTGTCGATGAAGTGGGTCGAGGGCCTTTGGTTGGGGATGTTGTTACCGCCGCTGTTATTCTCGATGCCAACAATCCAATTGCCGGGCTCACCGATTCGAAGAAACTAACTGAAAAAAAACTTGTCTTATTATTTGACGAAATTCAGGAAAAGGCAATTTGCATTGGCATAGGTCGGGCATCTCCGGCTGAAATTGACCAGCTTAATATACTGCATGCCACTATGCTGGCAATGCAGCGTGCGGTTGAACAACTCACAATTGTGCCTGAATTTGTCTTTATTGACGGTAATCGCTGCCCGAGTTTGAATATGCCTTGTGAAGCGATTGTTAAAGGCGACTTACGGGTTGCTGAAATCAGTGCTGCGTCGATTATTGCCAAAGTAACACGCGACCGGGAGATGGTTGAGCTTGATAAAAAGCATCCTCATTATGGGTTTGCTCAGCATAAAGGCTACCCCACTAAGGCGCATTTTGCTGCATTAGAAAAGTATGGCATTATCCCTGAATATCGTAGAAGTTTTAAACCAGTATCAAAGCAACTCGGCTTGCTCTAAAAGTAGATAACCTATGTCTGAAGCAGATTATTCTGTTGTAAAAAATTGTGAACCTAAGTTTATTCACCTGCGTGTGCACAGTGATTATTCCATGGTCGATGGTTTAACTAAGGTAAAGCCTTTAGTTACTAAAACAGCGGCTATGAATATGCCTGCATTAGCGCTCACCGACCAGAGTAACTTTTGCGGTTTGGTGAAGTTTTACGGGGCCGCCCACGGCGCCGGTATAAAGCCGCTTGTCGGTGCTGATTTTTGGGTGCAGAGTGAGCTGCTTGAAGATGAACAGTTTCGTCTGACCGCGCTGGCTATGGATAATGACGGCTATAAAAATGTCACCGAGTTAATCTCTAAAGCCTATCTGCGCGGACATATTGGCGGCCGCGCGGTTATCAGCCAGGAATGGCTGATTGAACATAATAAAGGGGTAATATTGCTTTCCGGCGCCAAAGAGGGCGATCTGGGTAAGACCTTGTTAAAAGGCAACCGTGAGCTTGCTGAGTTAATCACGCAATTCTACCAAACCCATTTTCCACAGCGTTATTACCTTGAGCTGATTCGTACCAATCGCCCTGATGAAGAAAATTATCTGCATTTAGCGCTGGCATGGGCTGAGCAGTTTAAACTTCCTGTGGTTGCCACTAATCAAGTTGTTTTTGCCGATCAAAGCTTGTTTGACGCCCATGAAATTCGTGTTTGTATTAACCAGGGTTACACGCTGGGCGATGATCGGCGCGCTAAAGAGTACAGTCCTGAACAATATCTGCGCAGTGAACAGGAGATGTGTGAACTGTTCTCAGATATTCCCGAAGCGCTGGAAAACAGTGTGGAAATCGCCAAACGCTGTAATGTCACATTACGTCTGGGTGAATATTTTCTGCCCGATTTCCCCACCGGTGATATGTCGATCAACGATTATTTCTGTGAGGTTTCCTGTAACGGGTTATAAGAGCGTTTAGATTTCTTATTTGATAAAAACGCCCCTGATTTTGCCGAAATCCGTAAACCCTATGATGAGCGTCTGCAGATTGAATTAGACGTTATCAATACCATGGGATTCCCAGGCTACTTCTTGATCGTTATGGAG
>NZ_JBLIEK010000174.1:0-5562 GCF_047632995.1 Psychromonas sp. | reverse complement strand
GAACAAATTTGAACGTTGGAGTTTACGACAACGACCTGAAAGACGTAGGGCAGGACGCCCGGAGTCATTTACGACAGTTCAGTGTCATGAACGGGCTAAGCTCTGCGTGCCCTTACCCCAGAGGCAGAAAAGCAAAAGGCAGAAAAGCAAAGAGCAGCACAGCCAGTGCTTTTCGCATCTGATCGCAAAGCATGGCTTAAAGAGAAAGGAAATTTTGCTGAGGCGGAGATTTATAGTCTTCCATAAAAAACGCGACATATTGTCGCGTTTTTTTATAGAAAAGCTAAAAGTTTTAGCTTCTCTTAGCAGCTTTACGACGTGTAAAACCAAGACCAGCGAAACCAAGTACTAATAGAGCTACGCTTGCCGGCTCTGGAACAGATACACATGGTACACCAGGAGTTGCTACGCAAGTCTGGCTTCCGCCATCTACTGACAAAGATGACTTACCTAAAGCAACCCACCAGCCGCTACTTCCAGAACTAATGTCCATTTTAACTTGTAGGCCTGCATTTACTTGATCTCCAGCCCAAGAATATGATGACAAATCAAAAGCAGTAAAATTCCAAGTATTATTTAGTCCTGCTAATTTCCCCACTTGAAACCATGATGAGCCATCATAAATTGAAATATTATCAACTTCGTGTGGTGTATCTACATCATACGCAGAGATATCTAATATGATCGATGAAAAAGAACCTGCGATAGCGTTGTGAGTCCATCCCCAATCTTCAGTAGGACCTCTGTAATATGGAGATTGTCTTTTGCTAGCATCATCTTTCACAAAAAATTCTGTAACACTGTTGTTAGAGTACTCTTTAACGTCAGTGATTGGTGAAGCGTATGAAGCTGCTGATGCCCCCAGAAGTACTGCACCAGTTACAGCTAATCCTATAATTTTATTTTTCATAAAAATTCCTTGCATGTTTTTTTTAAAGATCCGCTCTTTAAAAATAAATTGTATTTGCCGCTCTTACACTACAAGATCGAACGATATACAACACGAATGCAAAATTTGAGCCGGATTTATAAAGGCATTAAAATCAGTGACTTATGGTTTTTTAAATAAATGAGCGTGTGAAAGTGTTAATTTAATCGACACATGTTGCTTTTCAAAGGTGATGTTCCCTTCATAAATAACAAACAGTAACAAACAGGTCAGCCAATCTTTTTTTTGAAATTTTTCTATTAGAAAAACTCACATTCGCACCAGATATGCGCGGGTATTTGTGCGATTGCAGCAGAATAATTATTTTTATTGCAGTTGAATTAAAACATCAGCATCCCTTAGTAAGGTGCTAATTGAATATTGGCAAGTCCGGGTCACTCACTATTTTTTTGTCACCGAATTACTTTACTGATAACTTTCCAGGAAGGCTAAAACGCAAAAATCAACCATAAGAGGTTGATTTTAGGAAGTTCTTTTTAACAAGAAACTTGGAGCGGGCAGTGGGAATCGAACCCACATTATCAGCTTGGAAGGCTGGAGTAATAGCCATTATACGATGCCCGCATAGTTTTTTAAATTGTATCATAAATAGCAAAAAACAATGCATAGCATTGTAAGTTACTTTGCAAAGCATAAATGCGTTGCGTTTCACAATGTGGCGTTGTGAAAATAAAAATGGTGGAGGGAGGTGGATTCGAACCACCGAAGCTTACGCGGCAGATTTACAATCTGCTCCCTTTGGCCACTCGGGAACCCCTCCTAGACTTAAATGGTGCCGACTACCGGAATCGAACTGGTGACCTACTGATTACAAGTCAGTTGCTCTACCGACTGAGCTAAGTCGGCGCCGTCTAAGTGGTGCGAATAATAGAGAAGTTGGATTAACCTTGCAAGCCTTTCTTTGCAAAAAAATTGCATTTAGTGACTGTTTGCTTAAAAACAAAACAACTCTCCGCTATTTTGCTGGTTAATTCACCAGGGCGGAAGAATTCATTGGCTAACTGCTCAGTGCCTTCTCCTTACGCGGCTATTAATCAGATGCTTGCTGAATTTTACTGTTTAGCTAAACGCAGTGAAATTTCACCGCCAATATAGGGTTCAACCACCCCATCACGCTCTAATAACAGCGCACCGCTTTCATTAATACCGCGGCAAATTCCCGCTTCTGTTTTACCCGCTATTAATAAATTAACCGCTTTATTCAAAAAACAATCCAAATCGAGCCAGCGAGTTAGATAGGGGTGCAGCCCTGTTTGCTCATATTGCGGTAATAAAGTCTGTAATTCATTAATTAAAGCCGCGCTTAACAGGTTGCGATCCACCTTTTCACCGCTCAACTGACTTAAATCACTCCAAGGTTGATCAATTAACTTTGCCTGTTCCGGCGGCATACGTACATTAATGCCTATACCGATAACCGTATGGCAAGCTTCCGTTGCCTGTGCATTTAACTCAATTAAAATACCGGCTAATTTTTTCCCTTGATAATAGAGATCATTCGGCCATTTTAGGGTGACACCGTGCAGACCTATTTTATCCAGCGCATTCACTGCCGCAATACCGACCAATAAACTCAGACCAGAGAGCTTATCTATGCCGGAATCAAAGCGCCAATAGAAGGAAAAGTACAAGTGGGATGCAAAAGGGGAAACCCAAGTGCGGCCGCGGCGCCCTCTTCCTGTTAACTGGCATTCACTGATACAGCTTTGCCCATTTTCTAAATTGGGGAGACGATCCAGTAACCATTGATTGGTTGAATCTAATATCTGCTCAACATGTACGTTTCTATTTTTACTGAGATTTTTAATTGTCTGTGCATTTAAAAGATCAATCGGCACGGCGCTGCGATAGCCTTTACCTGTCACTTTATAAATATCTAAACCAATTTCCTGTAACGCTTTTATATAGTTATTCACCGAGGTACGTGAAACGCCGAGCAGTTCACCAATCTTTTCACCGGAGTGAAACTCGCCGTCGGCTAATAAAGTTAGCAGAACATTGCCCTGTTCATTAAGCTCTGACATGTTGGAGCACCTCTTTTAAGTTAGTTTCACCCTGGCTGCCAATAAAACGCACCTCGTGATCTAAACTGACATTAAATTTCTCTTCGACAGTGGCACGCACTAATTCAGCCAACTCGACAATATCTGTTGCACACGCATTATCTTGATTGACCAATACCAATGCCTGCTGCTGATGTACGGCCGCACCACCACACTGTACGCCCTTTAAATTTGCCTGCTCTATCAACCAGCCGGCTGCCAGCTTAATGTTACCGTCAGCTTGCGGATAATGCGGCATATTAGGATAGAGGTTAAGCAGATGTTCGGCTTGCTGTTTACTAACAACCGGATTTTTAAAAAAGCTGCCGGCATTGCCGAGCTGCTCCGGATCGGGCAGTTTTTCACTGCGGGTTTGACAGACAGAGTGATAAATCTCTTTTGCGGTCACCTTTTGCGCTGCATCTGATTGATTGGACACACCGGAGCGGCTGTGTGGTTGCCATTTTTTAGGTAATGTTAAAGTCACTTTGGTGATTAACGCATTTTCCATCTTTTTACTTTTAAAGATGCTGTCACGATAGCCAAATAAGCAAGCTGCGGCGCTTAAATTGAAAAATTCACCCGAATCTAAATCAATATATTCAACCGACTCACAAAAATCTTTAAACTCGCAGCCGTATGCCCCTATGTTTTGTACGGGTGCAGCGCCAACCACGCCGGGAATAAGTGCCAGATTTTCCAGCCCGTCAATCCCTTTATCAATACTGTCGGTGACTAACTGATGCCAATCTTCACCCGCAGCAACCTGTAACTGATAACTCTCTGGCGACTCAATAATATCAACACCGGACAGTTCCACTTTAATGACTAAACCGCTGAAATCTTCGCAGAATAAAATATTACTGCCCGCACCTAAAATAAGCACAGGTCGTTTTTCTGCCCGCACTCTTTTAACCAGAGCCAATAACTCGGGTAACTGTTGGAGCGTTTTAAAATGAAATAGGCTTTGCGTTTTAGCTTCGATAGAAAAAGTGTTAAATGCCTTGAGTGAGCTATTGCTTTCAATCATCATTATACCCTGTGTAAATAGAGTAATTAGTTTACCTTAACCGTTAGATGAAACAAAAATAATAAGGGAATGTTTTGCAGGATAACGGATTGCAGTTTATCGAATTGGAAAAAATTAAATACCCGTGGGTAAATAAATTCTATAAACAGGTTTATAGAAAAGGCATGGCCAGTAAAAATGAAGCGGTCTTTATCCTTAAAGATAAACGCATAATATGCGCAGCGAAGTTAACCACACTCGATGGTCACCTGTTGTTGACGGGGGTGGCGTGCGATCCATCGCTGAGAGGACAAGGTTATGCCTCGCGGTTAATTGCTACTCTTCTGCTTTTGCAAGAACAGCCCGTTTACTGCTTTCCCTATCCCCGCCTTGGCCACTTTTACCAGCAGCTTGGTTTTCAACCTGTCGACAGCAGCGATAATATACCCGCCTCAATCAGCAGCCGATTTCTTTTATATCGGAAAAAACAAGATTTACTGCTAATGGTTTATTCCGCGAAGAGCGGCAACAGATCCTGATAACCCTGCCCAGCCATCTCCTCGACGGGAATAAAACGCAGTGCTGCGGAGTTAATGCAGTAACGCAGCCCTTTCGGAGCGGGGCCATCGGCAAACAGATGCCCTAAATGGGAATCCGCCTGTTGGCTGCGCACTTCAGTGCGTACCGCAAATAGCTGGCTGTCGGTTTTCTCAGTTAATAACTGGCCGGCAATCGGCTGGGTGAAACTCGGCCAACCACAATCCGCGTCGAATTTATCTAATGAGCTAAAAAGAGATTCACCGGAAACAATATCCACATAAATTCCCGGCACACTGTTATCCCAGTATTCGTTACTAAACGCAGGCTCTGTCCCCTCCTCCTGGGTAACACTAAACTGCATTGGATTAAGTTTTGCGCGTAATTCCTCTAACGTTAGCTTTTTATCATCTGACATTTTTATTCTCCCTTGACTGCAAAATATTCTATTCAATTCGTTTGAGTATAGATTCAATGTTACGGTTTTATTTCCCTAAATTAAACGTTACAAACGTTATGGTCATTTTTCTGCCTTTATTCTCAATAACAACTTGACGCATTTACTAAAAAACGGTAATTATTAAGCAATAGATTGAATTTTAGAGATTGATTGATGAAAACGTTTTTCCCACTACTGCCAAGTTTACTGTTTATGCTTACTGCATACGGGCGGCGGGTGGCTGAGTAACGATCAGTTAAAACTCCAGAACCCGTGCGATGCGCGGGTTTTTTATATCTGCGTATATACCCAAACTACTTCAAGATGCAGATTCAGAGCTTCACCCGGATGCTAGAACAAGGCATAACATGCTGAGAATGGTTATTCCCTTTTCAAGTGTTATAACGCAGTGCTAGCTTTCGGGTGAAACTCCCTTCGGGCAAGGCGATCAACGATAATCTTCGTTGTTAGCAGGTTTTGATTTAGAATGACTAGATCATCAACCTGCTGCCTAGAATCTCATCATTTATCGACTTGCTGATTCCTGCATCTTGAAGTAGCTTGGGTATAAATGACCTAACCCCAA
>NZ_JBLIEK010000173.1:0-5591 GCF_047632995.1 Psychromonas sp. | reverse complement strand
TTCTTACCGTTAACCTGCTTGCCTGATGAAGAAACTTCCCAAATAGCACCGCCAAACTCTTTATCATCAAAATATGTTAATAAATAATCAAAGGCCCGATTTGCCGCTTCTTTATATTCAGATTCACCACTAAAAAGAGCTTTTTCACTGTAAAACCAAAGGATTCGACTATTCTGAACGATACCTTTATTGGCACCAGCGACCACTTTACCAAAAAAGTCTACTTCACCAACAAAGCCACCTTCATTTTCATCAAAGGTATTATTTAACCACCATTGACCAATACTGTTTAGCTCTGTTGAAATAGCACGACTATCGAACGCAAGGATTTCCATTGTTAACTTCCCTTCTACTTACTGTAAGCTTCATTCCTAGCAATTAACTTATTAATCGCTTGTACAGATGATGCTGAGCGTAGACCATCCTCTGGTGTGCTTTTGCAATAATCGACTAATTGGGCAATAGACGTTGTCGCGACATGCATACGTGTATCTGAAGACGCATAATAAATATTCACGTCACCAGCATCATTAACAACCCAACCATTACTAAACACAACATTAGATACATCCCCAATACGCTCACTACCTTCTGGCGCAATCAAGTGTCCTGCAGGCTTGTGTATTATTTTCCATGGTGCATTCAAGTCAGTCATAAAAGAATATAAGACATAACGTAAACCAGCTGCGGTATTACGTACTCCATGTGCTAGGTGTAACCAACCATCATCAGTTTTCAATGGTGCTGGACCTTGGCCATTCTTAACTTCATTAATAGTATGATAAAGTTTTGTATCAACAATAACTTCTGATTTTATTTCTGCGTTAACCATAGAGTCAGATAAACCCCAACCAATGCCACCACCACCACCAACACTTATAAACCCGTCTTGTGGACGAGTAAATAATGCGTATTTTCCATCAACATATTCAGAATGTAGAACCACATTTCGTTGCTGGCCTGAATAGGTTACTAAATCAGGTAGCCTTTCCCAAGTAACTAAATCTTTTGTACGTGCTATACCACATTGCGCTTCAGCTGCACTGGTATTTTCCATTAAAGTTTTGTCTTTTCTTTCAGTACAAAACAAACCGTAAATATAGCCGTCTTCATGAGCGGTTAAGCGCATATCATAAACATTGGTATCTGGTTCTTCGGTCTCAGGCAGGGTAATAGGATTAGACCAAAAACGAAAATTATCAACGCCATTATCACTTTGGGCAACAGCAAAAAATGATTTGCGATCATTACCTTCAACACGTACAACGATAACGTATTTATCATCAAACATAATTGCGCCAGAATTTAAGGTCGCATTAACACCAATACGCTCTAACAACATAGGATTAGTTTGCTCGTTAAAGTCATATCGCCAATTTAGTGGGATGTGTTCACGCGTTATTATTGGGTTAATCCAGCGCTGAAAAATTCCATTGTATTGTTTGCTCGGTTGATTTTTTAAAGTGATTAAATCCTCACTTTCATCTAATAGCTGACCAAGTTTATCTTGAAAGACTGGTTTTGCTATATTTGTCATAATTCACTACTCTTTTATATATTCGTATTTCTAAATTCATTACCTTACAAACAATTGCTATAAGTAACCTTTGAGCTGCACCCTATCGACGAGTAAACAATTTACTTCGGGTTTCAATGTATTAACTTCTTTATCCAATACATTCGAAAAATTCCAAATAAGATCAACTAACATCAATGAAAAATGAACCGGAATCAACTCATTGTAAAAACCAGTAATATAAATAAGTGACAATAGCTAATTTTAATGAGAAAAATTAACAATATCCCAACAAAATTCACACATGAACCGGTTCATTATAATTTAACTGATTTATTATATTTTTGCTAGTATTATTTAGTTTTAGTTGTAAAAATATAGCTCGTTAATTAGTTCAAATCTTCAGATTTAAACTAAAGCTTGTTCATTGAAATAATTGTTGAAGGAAATATAAATGAGTACCATCAGAGATGTAGCCAAAGAAGCCGGCTTATCGACAGGCACAGTTTCAAAAGCGCTCAGTGCTCCTAAAACAGTAACACCCAAAAATTTATCTAAAGTACAATCAGCAATTAAAAAGTTAAACTATAAACCAAATATGCTTTCGCAAAAATTTCGCAATAAGCAATCAAAAACAATCGTTGTTTTAGTACCAGATATTGCCAACTTATTTTTTGCACAAGTGATTAGTGGTATAGAACACATTGCTCAAAAACAAGGGTATAGTGTTCTATTAGGCGACACTAAAGACGACATCAATCGTGAACAAGAATATATCAATATGGTCGAAACGCGACTTGCTGACGGCATCATCAATTTACGCCCTTTTATTAAAGGCGACTCTATGTTGCCTAATGATGATGTGATTGCTGTCAGTGCTGGTGGTTGTGAAAACACACCTTACCCATCGGTGAGAATAGATAATGCAGGAGCTAGTGAAAAAGTTGTTAATTACTTATTGTCACTTGGCCATAAACGGATTGGTGTTATTTCTGGTTTGGCCAAAAACCCTCATACGCTGGATCGCTTAGCTGGTTACAAAAAGGCATTGGAAAAAGCTGGCATAGCTTTCTGTGAGAAGTTGATATACGAAGGTGATTTCAATTATTGGTCAGGTCTTAATGCCTCAGAATACTTTTATCGTATGAATGATAAAATGCCCACGGCGATATTCTCTATGAATGATCAAATGGCGACTTCCGCCATGAAAGGTTTTTTAAATCATGGCGTACGAATACCAGAAGATGTTTCGATCACGGGCTTTGATGATAGCCAAGTATCACGCTATTTAAATCCTGCCTTAACAACAGTTTCACAACCTGCCGAACAAATTGGAGAAAAATCAGCTGATCTGTTATTGCAATTAATTGAGGGAAAAAAACCAAACCAAACAGAGTTTGTTTTACCCTATGATTTTGTTATACGTGAAAGCACCTGCGCCCTATTAAAATAACTTAACCATTTTTATTACATAATAAAAATGCTGATAGCCTATGGGGTATCAGCATTTGTTTGGTATTAAACTTTATTTAAATTAAGTTAAACTGCCGCTTTGCCTGTATTTTCATCTGTAGCGCTTACTGCATTATCTAAAGGCTTGTCCGTTTCTTTTAAGTCTGTGCTCTTTAAAGTAATGCCTTGACGTAACTTTTGATTAATATCTTCAACAAGATCATCTGTTAGATTATAAAAATAAATAAATATCCCTGACAACAAGGCACCAATGCCTGGTAAATAACTCACCATCATGCGCAAACCTTCTTTAGCTGATTCTGTCTGTTCTACATTCGCTTGATAACCATATATTGCGAGTGTCCATCCAGTTATAGCCCCCCCAAGAGTCCACCCCATTTTTTGAGCGAATGACGCTGAAGAAAAAATTAAGCCCGTAGAACGACGACCGGTAGTATATTCAGAGTAATCTGCGGTATCAGCATACATAGACCACAAAAGCGGAAAAATAATACCTGCGCACATACTAATAAGTACTTGAGATAATAAAATCAACCATACTTGCGTAGCGGTGAAATAAAAAACAGAAAATGACAAAACAGCGGCAATAAACATGGCATACATAAAGGTATTCTTCTTGCCTATCACTCCGGAAATGGGTTTCGCTAGCACCACACCAACAATGTTTGCAGCTTGCCCAATAACCAAGTAAGTTGCAATAAGGCTAAAAGAAAGTCCAAAAATTTCAACTTGAGAAACATCAAAATAGTACTTCAAATAATAAACCGCAGCACCATCACGAATACTGTTAAATATTAAAGTAGATAATGCAGCACCCAGCAAAATGAACCAATGTTGGTTTTTAGCCAAATTTCTTAGATCTGATTTAAGTGAGTTCTTCTGTTCTTTGGGAGGCTGAACTCGCTCCTTTGTCCAAGCAAAAGTAAAATAGAATAAAATGCTGCATAGTATTGCGTAAACCATAACCGTATACATCCAACCGGCTTGTAAATCTGGCTCACCCAAAGCCATGGTACTAAAATAGTCTAGCAAAGGTTCAACCATCGCTAATGAAACAATGCCACCAGCAAAAGCAAACACCATTCGAAAAGAAGCAAGGGTTGTTCTATCTTCACTGTGAGATGACATAACACCTAACAATGATCCATAAGGCACATTCACCACGGTATAAACCATCATCATCAATGTATAAGTAACATAGGCGTATGCTATTTTGTATTCCATTGACCAATCAGGCGTGGTGAACGTTAACACGCCAACAAGTGAAAATGGGATAGCACCAAAAACAATATATGGTCTAAATTTCCCCCAGCGTGTATTGGTTCTATCGGCAATAATGCCCATAATAGGGTCATTGGCCGCATCCCAAATTCTGACTAATAAGAACATGGTCCCTACCGCCGCTGCTGACATACCAAAAACATCGGTGTAAAAAACCATTAAATAAACGGCAAATAATTTCCAAAACATTGATGAGGCAAAATCACCAAAACCATAGGCTACTTTCTCTTTAAAACTTGGCCTATCATCTTTTAATATCATATTCATTTCACTCGCTAAAGTACGCTATCCCATAGGATTTATAAAAGGATAACCTAATACAAACCCTTTTTAAATTATGCTGGTTACAACATTAAATGATAAAACTAATGAGTATAACAAGACAACCAATGAACCGGTTCAACACAGTATTTATCATTCAATCAAGAAACAGATAAACTGTCAACTGCTAATTTTATCGAGTAAATAATTAACAAATACTCTTAGCCTAATTACCTGCATTACCCAAATCGCTAATATAAAACTAGCTATGCACTTGTAATTTCAGTCAATAATCACTCAAACTTACGAAACCTTTGACTTACTAAGGTTGATAAAATTTTAAAATTAAATTGCTCTAATAATTAACAACATAACTTAGTTTAAAACATTACCTACGAATAAAATTGAACCGGTTCAATTTTTGTGAGAGAATAGCATTATCCACTGAGCACTCTCAGATTAACTCTCGCACATTTATTTTTTGGAAATATATTAATGAACAATGAACTGTCTGTCGTGATTAATGACTATGTCAATTGGCTATCAAGCTCAGCATTGCCACTTTGGAGTTCAGCTGGGGTAGATAAAGATGGCGCTAGTATTGAGCAATTCTTGGGGACTGGTCAGGCTGACATAAAGAGCAACAAAAGAGTACGCGTACAAGCAAGACAAATGTTTGTTTTTGCTGCGGCCAATCAACAAGGCTGGATAAATAATGGCTTTGACTTGGTTGCTTCAATTGAAAGTTTTTGTCAAAAATACGCTACCGTACCAGATAAGTCTCATTATGCTCATATTTTAAATGCAGACAATATTATTATTAATCCTAATAACGACCTTTACGACATTGCTTTCTTTCTGCTTGCATATGCATGGCGTTATCACGTTTTCAACGATTTAAATGCACTTAAACAAGCAAATAAATTACTTAATAGCATAGATAATAATTTAAAAGAATCTCCTGGTGGTTGGATGGAAGGTAATTACACCGCCGCTTACCGTCGTCAAAATCCACATATGCATTTATTTGAAGCTTTCCTAACCCTTTATCAATTCACTA
>NZ_JBLIEK010000172.1:0-5767 GCF_047632995.1 Psychromonas sp. | reverse complement strand
GGAAATCTTAAACCGTTACATCCTTGCCGATGATATGGCGACTAACCTTATCAACTTCTATAAGCGTAAAATTGTTGATCATATGCCGGCTAAAGAAGATTGTGACAAACTTGCATTATTCAATCTTTCTCCCTACGCACGTGATGAAGTTGTTAATACCCAGATAACTATTCGTGCTCAAGAATTCAAGATTTTTGATGATGCGGGTAACGAAATTGAATACTTTATTGAAGACCAACGTGAAATCGACCCGGGTAAAATTGACCGACAAATCGTACATTACGGTAACTATGACCCATTTATGGAGTTCGATATTCAGCTTAAAGTTAACGTGCCGGCAATGGGCTTTAGCACTTTCCATGTTAAAGCAAATGAAAAAGGTGCATTAAAGGCGGCACCACAAAAACAACAGAATGTACTGGAAAACAGTTTCTACAAAGTGACTGTTAACGATAACGGGACATTAACTATCTTTGATAAAGAGACTGAGCAGACATTTGATCAGGCATTGCGTCTTGAAGATGGCTCAGATGATGGTGATGAGTACGATTACTCTCCTTCACGTAAAGAATGGCTGTTATATTCAGATGAATTTAACGCAGAAATTAAGGTTGAGCAGCAGGCATTCCAATCTGTTGCCACGATTAAATTCCGTATGGACGTACCTTCTAACCTTGAAGCGCGTGAAGCGCGTAGCAATCAAAAAGGTTATGTCGATGTAGTTTGCCGTGTTGTGCTCAAGGAAGAGACTCGTCGTATTGAAGTGCGTATGGAACTGGATAACCAGGCCGATGATCACCGCGTGCGTGTCTTGATCCCAACCACATTTGTTACCGATACGGTTGTTGCTGACAACCAGTTCGGTTTAATCACCCGGCCAACGGATGATCCGGCAATGAAAGTATGGGAGGAAGAGAAGTGGAAAGAAGCACCGGTTCCTGTCTACCAGCTGATGAATTTTGCTGCACTGGAAAATGGTCAAGCGGGCATGGCGGTTATGACTAATGGTTTGCGTGAATTTGAAGTGATTGCCAATCAAAGTGAGCAACGTGACACATTAGCGCTTACCCTATTCCGTGGTATTGGTGTACTGGGTAAAGAAAATCTGCTGCTTCGTCCTGGCCGTCCATCGGGTATTAAGATCCCGGCGCCGAATTCACAAGTACGTGGCAAATTAGTGTGTGAATTTACACTGTTTGGCTTTGCGGGTAACCATATCGATGCCAATGTAATGGCCGAAGCGCGTGCCAATGTGACACCGATTCAGTGCTACAACAAAATCCCGTTCAATGCGATGAAGCTTAATGTGGGTGAACAGAATTTACCATTAACCTACAGCTTATTAAGCACTGAGAAATCTGGCCTGGTATTGAGTGTACTGAAAAAAGCGGAAGATGAAGAGGCATTAATTATGCGTGTTTACAATCCGTCTGAAACAGCAACCACAGCTGGCAACGTTGAGTTTACAACACCCGTTACCGAGTGGGTTGAAACCTTAATGGATGAAACGCTAAAAGCGGATGTCACAGCACAACAAGCACAGGATTTTGGCACATTAGCTCAATGTCAGGCTAAAACATTCCGTGTTAAATTCTAAGCGGTTGTTAACTACTATTAAAACCCCTCAATAAGAGGGGTTCATAGGTGAAGTGATGAAAATTGTTATCGCACCCGATTCCTTTAAAGAATCCCTTTCTGCTATGGCCGTTGCAACCTGCATCGAAAATGGCTTTTCGAAAATTTTCCCAGACAGTGAATTTATCAAGATCCCCCTTGCTGATGGCGGTGAAGGCACTGTTGATGTTTTAGTTGATATGCTCAAAGGTGAAAAACAATATGGTGAAGCAGTAGGTCCTATCTCTGGTCATGTTAATGCAATGTGGGCACTGCTTAATGACGGGCAATATAAAACAGCATTAATTGAAATAGCAGGTGCCTCTGGCCTTGATTTAATAACGCCAGGACAACGCAATCCGCTCATTGCAACTAGCTTTGGTACCGGTCAAATCATACTGCAAGCATTGGATTTAGGCGCTGAGAAAATTATCCTAGGATTAGGTGGCAGTGCTAGCAATGATGGAGGGGCTGGTATTTTACAAGCCTTAGGTGGTCAATTATTAGATGTACAGGGTAATGAATTGCCCGTTGGCGGTGCCGCGCTTGCTGATTTAGCGACTATCGATCTAAGCAACCTTGATAAACGTTGTGCAAATGTTGAATTTATTGTTGCCTGTGATGTGAGTAACCCACTAACCGGTAAAAATGGTGCTAGTGCCATTTTTGGTCCGCAAAAGGGGGCAACACCGAAAATGGTTGAGCAACTCGATATTGCATTAGCTCATTTTGCCGATATTGCAGAGAAAACATTAACGGTTAATCATCGACAAAGTGCAGGTTTCGGCGCAGCTGGCGGCGCGCCAATGGGCTTGTGCTTAGCCTTTGAGATTCAAATTCAGGCGGGTATCGACATGGTACTGGATATTTTGAAGGTTGATGATGCATTAGCCGGGGCTGACTTAGTTATCACTGGTGAAGGTCAGATGGATAATCAGACCCTTAATGGTAAAACCCCCTTTGGTGTTGCTAAACGCGCACTGGCTCGAGACATTCCTGTGATTGCTATTGCCGGCTCGTTAGGCACTGAAGTGGAAGCCTTGTATAACACAATCGGCAGTATATTTGGCACAGTGCGTTCTCCTCAGGCTTTAGATCAGGTATTAAGTGAAGCTGAAGGTAATCTAACGCGAACAGCAAGAAATATTGCTGCGACGTTAGCAATGGGAAATAAACTTTCTCTGAAATAAGTAAAGCGTAACGAATCTATTTAAAAATAAATAATTAGCTGTTTTTATTGGAACTTTTCTATAAGTTTACAAAAGAAGCCGCTAATTGACGACGACTAATCGAATCAAGAGGGACTAATAATGACTCAAGTACTTTCACCTTACTTTTTCCCGATGGAAAATGTTATCCAGGACTATATATGGGGAAGCCGTACGTCTATCAGTGAACTGCTAGGCATCCAAAATCCGGATAACCAACATCAGGCTGAAATTTGGATGGGTGCTCATCCAAATGGTTGCTCTAAAATCAAAAACGGGGGGGGAACTCAGCTTTTATCTGATTTTATCAATCAAAATAAAAGCGCTGTTTTAACGACAGAAACAAGTGAGAAGTATGGTGAGTTGCCTTATTTGTTTAAAGTATTGGCAGCCGGTGAGGCTTTATCTGTTCAGGTACATCCAAGCAAAGAGCAAGCGGTTGCCGGTTTTGCAAAAGAAGAAAAAGCGGGCATATCCCGCACTGCTGCAAACCGTAATTATAAAGATCCAAACCATAAGCCGGAGCTTGTCTATGCACTGACCCCCTATCTGGCAATGAATGGTTTTAGAGAATTTGATCAAACGATTGCTTTATTTAAAAAAGTAAATATTACTGCAATTGAATATCTGCTTTGTGCGTTTGATGCTGCACCGAATTCAGCTGGCCTTGAAGCTTTCTTCTCGGCGATACTGTCCTTGCAAGAAGAAGTAAAGGAAAGAGCCGTCAACGAGTTGCTTGAATATGCAAATGCAAATAAAGACGATCCGCTATTTGCGCTTATTGGCGATCTTGCGGAGCAACATCCCGGTGATATCGGTCTGTTTTCGCCATTAATGCTGAATGTGATCACTCTACAGCCGGGTGAAGCTATGTTCCTCTATGCATGTACTCCGCATGCGTATTTGAAAGGTACAGGCCTTGAAATTATGGCTAATTCGGACAATGTTTTACGTGCTGGTTTAACACCAAAATATATTGATGTTGAAGAACTCGTTGCTTGCACTAAATTTGAAGCGATCCCTTTTGATACACTGCAGTTTACGCCTGAAGAAAAAGAGGGGGGAGAATATTACGCTATTCCTGTTGATGATTTCAAGTTTGCACTGTTTGAATCTGCTGATGATTTAAGTATCTCGGTACAAAGTGCAGAGATACTCATTGCTTTAGATGCAGATCTTACTTTAACCCATAGCAATGGCGAAAGTGTGACTATTGCAAAAGGTGAGTCGGTATTTATTCCTGCCTATGCAAAGCAATATCAGCTAACTTCTAAGGGCCGAGTCGCTCGCGCATTTAACTAATAGCAAATTAATGAAATGCGTTTATCTTTATGCTGTTCAGTGAGGTGAATTTAATATTCGCCACACTGTTTCTGTACCGTCCCGTTAGATTTAATATAAAGGCGTAATAGAGTGCCAGAATAATCATTAAGGTTAATCTTGTTAATATAAAAATAGCCAAGATCAGGCTGCTTGCTAAATCACCAAAAAGTCGACCATTGGAAATGAAAACGGCCTAATCATAGCGGCTAATCCAGTTGAGATAATCACTTTCGCCCAGACGACTCCTGCATTAATAATCACTTCTTTAAAACCCCTCCATTTCTTGCCCAACATCCCACCCTTAAAGTTGTATTAATGTGATCCATATTGTATTAATACCTATTCAATACAAAATATAGTTCTTGTGTGTATTTGCTCACAGATAAGTTGGGTTTGTTAAGTAATAATGCGCTTTCTGAGTAATTGGTGATTAACTTGCGAATGTCTTTGGTTAATAGATGTTCGTTTGTTATTGATAGGACAAATAAGTATACAACCACCTAATCTATAACTTAAAGAGATGAAAACAAAGGATCATAAAATGAAGAAAATATTAGCTGTTACAGCATGTACCGCCGGGGTTGCGCATACCTACATGGCGGCCAAAATTTTAGAGAACAAGGCTAAAGAACGTGGCTATGAAATCAAAGTAGAAAAGCAGGGGGCAAACGGTATTGACGGCCGTATCTCCACGCAAGATATAGAAGAGGCATCCGGTATTATCTTTGCAACAGATGTTGGTGTTACAGAGATGGAGCGCTTTGAAGGACTGGTCTCTGTTCAGGGTAAAGTAAAAGACGGCATCAAGAAAGCAGATGCCATGCTAGATGCGCTTGAAGCGAAAATTGCCGCAGCGGGCAGCGAGAAAAAAGCAGCTGTGCCTTCAGCAGCCGCAAATGAGTTTTCTGGAGAAGAAGGCAGTAGCAATTTCGTTGTTAAATTCTTTAAAGATTGGTACAAGGGCGCACTATCTGGTGTATCTCATATCATTCCTCTTGTTATCATTGGCGGTCTTTGTGTTGGTTTACTCAATCTGTTCTTTGGATATGACTATACCCACCTTTATAACCTCAGCGCTGACCAACTTGCTGATAAAGAATTCATGGCTGAATTTGCATCAACCAGCCAAGGTATTGTTCACTATCTATACTACATCGCACTAAAAGCATTTAACCCATTGATGATTGTTGTTCTTGCGGGATTTACTGCTTACGGTATGGTCGGTAAACCCGGTCTGGCACCCGGTTTCGTTGGTGGCTTTGTTGCTGTGGGTGGTACTTTCGGTCATCTAACTATTGAAAGTGGTGGCTTTATCGGTGGTCTTGTAGCAGGTGCAGCGGCTGCATTATTTGTTATGCTTATCCGTCAAGTCAAGGTACCTCAAGTGCTAGAAGCGGTTAAGATGATTGTTATTACGCCGCTTATTGCCGGTGTACTAACGATTCTATTCATGCTTGTTGGCCCTGGTCAGTTCTTCGCGTTCCTAAATACCTCCCTCTCTTTTTGGTTAAACGCAATGAGCGGTTCGAACTTACTTATCCTGGGTTTCATCCTGGGTTGTATGTCTAACCTTGATATGGGTGGTCCAGTTAACAAAGCCGCATACCTATTCTGTATCGGTG
>NZ_JBLIEK010000171.1:0-5769 GCF_047632995.1 Psychromonas sp. | reverse complement strand
TAAAGCTTATTTTAACAGTGATGTTTTAGGCATAGATATGAATGCTGGCTATCAAATTAAAGCTACTAATCCTGTTTACCTAATTTATGAAGCAACAGCCACAGACGATGAGCATAATTTATTAGGGCTATGAACCAATTTATGTAAGCGTAGGGTAAAGGCATCTGTTTTTCCCATAGTTTTGTCATCCTATTCTTTTTAGCCATTTCAAAAGGATATCTGTTGATGAAAGCAGGTAATCAAAACAAGCAACGCCGTACATATACGCCTGAATTCAAACTCGATATTGTTAAAGAAGCAAACGCAAAACAAGACTTGAATGCTTAGTGTAAAATGTTTATCTTAAATTAAATAAATTTTGCTAAAAATTACAGGTGCCCTCAATTTTAAAAAGAATTTATCGAAAAATAGTCCCATTACAAACAAGCCCCTTACATGTAATAAACGGTAAAGACGTAATCTTTATCCATATCAATAAAACAGGTGGGACGAGTGTTTTAAATGCGCTCAACTTAACTAAGTCACATTTAACTGCCAAAGAAATTATTGAAAAAGTTGGACGTGATAAATATGAGAACGCTTACAAGTTTGCTGCAGTTAGGAACCCGTGGGACAAAGCTCTTTCTCACTATAAATATCGTATCAAAACTAACCAAACTAATCTTGGTACAAACACAATTCCGTTTAAAGAATGGTTAAAAGATAATGATGGCAAAATTAACATAAACGAAATAATGAAGTTTGAAAACTTGAACTCTGAATTTTTGCGAATAGCTGCAACTCTAGAGCTAGAACTCACATTACCTCATCTAAATAAAACCAATAAGGTTAATTATCGAGAATTTTACGATGAAGAATCTAAAGATATCATTGGAAATTGGTTTACAGAGGACATACGCCAATTCGGTTATGATTTTTAATGATTTTGTAGCTTCAATCTATACTCAGGGTAACAATCCATAGCAGTATCAAGTTTGTTTCACCAACGCCTTATTTTACAAGAAGTTATAACACTCCATTTTGTACGTAAAAATTTATATAAATAAAGAAAATTAAATATGTAAAATATTCCGACACATAAGCCAAGTCATTTGCCAGTGGATTGCTGGGCAATAATTCGGGACGTTGTTGTTGCTCATACACCCAGATAAAAAAGGCATGAACAATGGGCTTGCTATGCTGCAGCCGATAGGCCAGCGTTTGTCCTTTATCCAGTTTGCTATGCCGTATATAATTCATACAGACTCGCTATACTAGTGATGGCTTGCTGGGCAGCGCGGCTCCATCTGCAGGGCTTTTTCAAAGACTGTGCGCCCAAGCAGGTGGCGTGGGTGACGGTGTGCTCGTGTTTGTTTATACAATCGTACTAAAGCGAATATAATTGATACTTTGAAAAGCAAAAAGCCTTTTGAGATTTCACTCAAAAGGCTTTTTTTAATTAAGACAAGTATTACTTTCTACGTAAACGTAAAAATCCAGCCAGTGCAATAAAAAACAAACCAAAGGTTGCAGGAGCATTGACTGCTGCTACTGCAGTTGATTGTATACTATTTATAGAAAAGTCAACTGCATCAGCGGTTAGTCCTAAGCTAAGAGCTTTAGTGTCATTGCCAATATTATCAAATGTCAAAAAGTTCACACCAGTGAAACCACCTGACACCTTCGTCAAGTTTACATCGATAGTCCACACATCAGATGTTATTCCACTAAAAATCAAACCATCTGTTTTATTCGCTGCGTATGTCCAGCTAATTGAGGAACCAGAAACAGGATCACGTCCGCCTGGATCATCAATAAATGAAATTGCGCCTTCACTACCGGAAACATCACCAGAAACAGCACCTGCAGCACCACCTGGACCACTTATCATCAAAAACATTGCATATTCATTATTAAGCTCCGCAAACATTACAGTAGCTACGTCTGCTGTTTCATAACCAGTGTGTGATGAATAATCAGATAACGTAAAACCGTAAAACTCATTAAATGAACTATGAGTACCGTTAAGATCTAAAGCATTTAACTCTACTCCTCCAACGGATATCATTGAAGCGTTGACTGAAAACGTAGCCGATAACAATACGCTCAGCATACATGTCGTTCTAAAAATTTTCTTAAACATTATTTAATCCTTATAATTAACAACTAAAAAACAAAATGCAATTTACGAACCAAAAAAACACGAAATTAAAAAATTAAATTTAAATCTTTATTTTACAATAACTTACACACTTAAAATATTTCCACACACAAATTACCAAACATTAAGAAAATAAAATAAATTTAAATATGTAAAATATTCCGACACTCAAATTGAAAAATCAGTCCAAAAGTAATTAAATACTTTACACAGTCGATGTAGCTTTAATAAATTTAGCTGGGACCCCACCAACGACTGTAAAAGGTTCAACATCCCTAGTTACAACTGCTCCCGCAGCAACCACAGCACCTTTACCAACGGTGACCCCTTGTGTGATAATACAGCCAGCTCCAATCCAAACTTCATCTTCAATAATAATTGGTTTATTCCATGAGCCTCTGCCTTTTTTAGCATCATATATCAAACTATGACTCACCGTTTTAAACATTACTCTAGGACCAATTTGAACCCTATTTCCAATGGTGACTTTTGCTTTTGGTACCCCAAACCTAACATCTGAGTTTAAAAAAGATTTTTCGCCAATTTCTATATCCCCCCCCCCGATAGGTCGGACAATGAAAGGACCCAAAGTCGGCAGTTATGTATAACTTTCATACCTGCAGCTCTCAAGAAAAAAGGGCGCTACTGGTCAAAAAAATCAGTTCGAGGTAAATAATTAGCTAAAGTAAAAAATATTAATTCACGCATCTTATTTAAGGCCCTTTTAGTTTTACAGCAATAATATGTTACTTTTCATAGTGTTCCGAATAAAAGTTTACCCAACAATGCCAATCCCCCTCCTTGCTTTGGCAAAACAACAAAAGGTTTATCACCCTTTAATTTTAAAAAAATGCCTTGTACTATAACTTTAAGGTCTTTTCTAAACTGCCCCTCGAACCAAATTAAGTATTTTTCAGACTTCAAGGGATTAGATTCAAGATACAAGTTGTTATCCACAAAAAAATCAGCATACATATCGAAACTTTCATGAAAAGCCCCTATCACAGGTACTAAATAAACTGGTGTCTTTTGAACTTTTTTCAAATCATAATCGAACACCTTAATGATTGTCTGACAAACTGAATTAATACAGTTTGCCACATTTTGATCCTCAAGCCGTTTCCACACATAACAACGATCTGGATTCAGATCTTTGCTAACGTCTTTTTTCCAAGGTTCATTGACAGAACTAATAGTCTTACCGGAAGTAGAACGATTTAACATTGATTCACAAAAGTCTTCGCCAATAAAATCGCAAAGATATTTTAAAGTAACCATGGGCTCTGCAATTAATTCTTCATATTTTATAGTTATGCTTTTTTCATCTTTTTCAAAAAATTCCAACGAACTAAGGTACCAATTATTAACAAGTAATGAATTAATAATTGCAGACTTGCTAGCCCAAGGAAGTTGTTTAATAGAAACGGATGAATCTCTAGGATCTCTTACAATCCTTATAATAATGGCATCGGGATACAAATTTCTGATTTCATCTACATATAAAATATGATTGGGTGTTTTTTCTATCCACCTAGACTTATTATTTTCTAATGCATGTAAGACCGTTAGTGACTCTAGCATTGACTTTTTTGTTCTAGCTTTTTTAGCTAGAAAGTCAAAAACCTTATTTTCTGAAAGCTCAAATAAATCTAACACTCTTTGACCTGCAAGGGTTAACTCACAGACAAGTTGAGTTGCTAATCGAGGCCAGTTGGTATCAATAAAAGCTTTATCCAATTTTGATTTATTCACTAAAGCAATTTTATTAAAAAATTGAGTTTCTGGGCCTGCATCAAGCGATGGGTGTGCGGCTAAAAATGCAGTCAATAATGTAGTACCCGAACGGGGGGCACCAACTATAAATATAGGGGCAGCACTCATGGAAAGCTCCTTATAAGATTCCAATTTTACACTAATTAGTTTTACGTGATCCAAATAAGCCTTTAAGGTCTTTTAAGTTGTGGATTGTTTTTGTGAAAAACAAAGTAAAACTCAAAAATAGATAGCTTGCTAGACCTAATAAAACCAATGTCAATAACAGCAATACTTCATTAAGAATAAATTGACTCAAAAAACCTTTGCTAAAAGTTACAAAAAAGAACATACCTAATGAACAAACGTACTGTGGATAAATTGCAATAATTAACTTTTTAAAATTAATTGGGATATGTTTTGTTACTATTCGAAATCGAACAGGCAGTAATGCAATATTAACGATAACAATTGAAATTAACATTATATTAATGCCAAACCATATAGTGCCCCCCGCAACCAATACACTACTTATTATATTTATTAAATTGAGCTTGAATGCGTCTTTTGTCTTAGCTTGTGAAATGAGCAATGTAGACAGAAACCACCCTAGTACACCTGCAAATATAGTAAAGGCTGATATGCTCATATAAATAGCACTACCGCTAAACTTGTCCCCGAAAACGATGGTCACAAAAGGGTCCGCAATAGCAGCTAGCCCCATAAAAACAGGTAATACCAATGTAGCTGTCATTGCCACTAATTTAATGTATAGGTCACCAATATTTACGCCTTCTTTCGCTCTTGCGAAACTGGGCACCACCATCGAATTAATTGAAGTCAGTGTGGCTTGACTAATCATTTGCTCGCCCTTTTTGGCAGCATTTAATAATGCAAAACTGGCTGGGCCTAGTACTAACCCTGTAAATAAACTAGCGGCTCTTTGATGAGCCATATTGAGTATGGCTGAGCCTAAAAGGGGTAAACAAAAATGCACTAGTTCGGCCGTATCTGCCTTATTGTAATGAAGTTTTGGTCTAAACTGTGCCAGATAAAAGTAAAATATTAGTTCTAACAAGGCATTCACTAAGCGACCAATAACAAGTGACCATAGTCCCAGTCCAGATTCTGCTGCGACGATAATAATAACGCCAGACACCACAGACGCAATGAACTTCGCAATGCCCATTTGTTTGTTTTTAAAGTCGCGTACTAGCTTGCCGTTAAATACAACCTGTAAACTCATAAGCACAGTTATCGGTGCTAGACTCATCACCACGTAAGCCGCAGTGGTAGAATATGAGTACTGAGCAATAGGCGCACCAATAAACACTAAAAATAAAGCCACACCAAGCGCTAAGCCCACCACATAAATAAGTGTACTTGAGGCATAGCCTTCGTCCCAGGTTTTACGCTGTACAATATTTTGGTTAACACCTGCATTTACTGCGATATTGGCAAATTCAATAAAAAGTAAGCAAAAGGCTACTAATCCAAAATCTTCCAGCGTAAGAATACGAGCCAAATAAGCAAAAACGATAAAGTCGACAACGTTTACACCTGTGCGAGTAATTGATATCCAAAGGCCTCCCTTGGCCGCTTGCTTTTTTAATGACACTCAGTGCTTCTCACTCTTTAATTTATGATGCTTTTAAAAAGCATTGGGGTGCTATTGATAGACCAATCAGGCCTTATGTATCAAATGCTGTTAAGCACTTTGTCACTTAAAAAGTCGTAGTGTGCTCGTTTAAGGTAAAAGGTTATTCCAAGCTTGAGCAATTGTTTTTCTGCCGTACCAAGTTAACGCCTCGCGCATAACAACTTTTGGGGGCAGTGGAACAAGTTTAAGCAAATCGGCCTCTAAGTTATCTTTTGCC
>NZ_JBLIEK010000170.1:0-5805 GCF_047632995.1 Psychromonas sp. | reverse complement strand
ATAGACAAAAAACTATTAGATATCGAAATCATAACCCTTCTCCTATTTCGAATAAATGATCAGGTTTGATTATAGTTTACCGGACTTGTCGTTTACCCTATTGCCTGAATCTATCGCGCAAACACCCGCACCGTCAAAAACAGCGTACTGTCATATTCAACATTAGCAGATGAGGAATTGATATCCTTATTGCAAGGCTATAAAGCTGATGCGCCACTGGGAATGTTGAAAGAACAAGAAGATTTTCGTATTTCAGTTGCAGGTGCACAAGAAAAAACCGCACTGCTTAAGATTAACAATTCGTGGTGCGTACCAAAGGGGCTGACACCTACTACCCATATTATTAAGTTACCGATTGGTGAAATAAAAGGTCCGACGGCCACATTAGATTTATCTGATAGTGTAGAAAACGAATGGTTATGTATTGAACTTGCCAGAGGGCTTGGCTTTTCAGTACCTAACATTGACATTATTAACGTTGGTGACGTTAAAGCGTTAGCTGTTGAAAGGTTTGACCGGCGTTGGCTCGGCGATAGGCGATAGGCGATAGAAGCTGGCTGATAAGATTACCCCAGGAAGACATGTGTCAGGCTCACGGCGTCCCACCTGCCATTAAATATGAATCTGACGGTGGACCGGGTATTGCAGAAATAATGAAACTACTGATGGGTTCAAAAAATGCCTTAGTTGATCGAGATGCCTTTATGCGGTGCCAAGTGTTCCAGTGGCTGATTGGTGCAACAGATGGCCATGCTAAAAACTTTTCTATCTTCCTGGAAGCAGGCGGAGCGTATCGTCTGACACCGTTTTACGACATATTGTCGGCATACCCCATATTGGGTGGCAAAGGTTTGAATATCCGTGAACTCACTCTGGCCATGGGATTAACTGCGACCAAGGGCAAAAAGCGCAACATCGAGTTGATATTTCCCCGGCATTTTATTGCCACGGCTAAAAAAGTTGGTTTTGACACACGTAGAATGAAAGATATTATGGATGAGTTTGCAGTAACCCTTCCACATGCAATTGATAAACTCCAGCAACGCATACCAGCTAATATTCCCGTTCGGATCCAGGATGCCATTTTTACTAATGCATTGAAACAAGCCCAAAGACTTATGCCTTAGCGTTATCAGGGAATGAGGTAATAAGGGGTCAAGTTGCTTGCTTCACAATACTTAATTAGAAAACGCGTTTTTAACTATAAAATCAGTGCAGATTCTGAAATATCATGAGACAAGTGACTTGACCCCTATTTTCTTTTTTTACTGTAAGACTAATAAAGTGGCACTCCTATGACTGCGAAATATTTAACATGGCTATCCTGTTAAGTAGTCACTTTGCATAACTATTTCTGTTCGGGAATATCCTTGATTAGCTTGATGATATCGCGGTTATTATTAAGTTTGGCTAAGTCGAGCAAGTAGCTTTTTTCAAGTTCTTGCATCGGTTTATTTGATAATAATTCTTTTATCAGCTCCTCTTCACCATTTACTATGGCAGTTTTTAAGGCTGCGAAATTCGCTATACTGTGTTTATTTTGATCAGTCATGTTAGAACCCGTCAGTTACGTTTCGTTAATTTTTCGTTTTAAAGTTATTGCTTGCTATTAGCAATATAAAGGTACCTGTTGCAATGCCGTGGTCTGGATGAGCTAGGGCTTAAACTTAAGCAATAACAAACAAGTCCATAAAGCGGTTTACTGCTTTGGACTCAAGCGCAGCTTGATCTTTACACAGCGTAAAAATAGTTTTGCACTGATGGCTTGGAAACCGCGTTGCTAAGTTAGCTTTGAATTTTTGCTCCAATAGCGGGATCCCTTCTTCGCGACGGCGACGATGACCCACAGGATATTCCACCAGCACTTCTTCTGTGCTGCTGCCATCGTTGAAGAAAACCTGAATGGCGTTGGCGATAGCGCGTTTATCTGCTTCTAAATACTCTGCGGTAAAGCGTTTATCTTCGACAACTTCCATTTTGTCGCGCAGTTCATCAATGATGGGATGTGCCTTGTGAAAGTCGTCTTCATAATGTTCGGCGGTTAACCCTCCAAACGCCAGCGGCACCGCAATCATATACTGCAAACAGTGGTCACGATCTGCAGCATTAGCAAGTGCACCTGTTTTAGAAATAATGCGGATGGCCGATTCGTGGGTGCGAATGACGATCTTCTTAATATCCGCTAAGCGACTTTTCACCTCAGGATGCAGGATAACCGAAGCTTCTGCGGCAGTTTGCGCATGGAACTCTGCAGGGAAAGAAATCTTAAACAAAATGTTTTCCATCACGTAAGAACCATACTCTTGAGAAAACGAAAACTGACGTTCAGCCTCTGGTTTAAGTGCCTGGTCTTTATTCGTCTTCGAAAAAGAGACGTCGTAAAAGCCCCACTGCGCAGCGGTTAATGCGCTTGGTATGCCCATTTCACCTCGCATCGACATGTCAGCCAAACGCACAGCTCTTGAGGTAGCGTCGCCCGCGGCCCATGATTTACGAGACCCCGCATTGGGTGCGTGACGATAGGTACGCAGCGCAGCGCCATCGACCCAAGCTTGCGAGACCGCCGCCATGATTTGTTCTCTATTACCGCCCATCATTTTTGTGATCACCGCCGTTGAGGCCACTCGAACTAACAATACATGGCACAAACCAACGCGATTAAAAGAATTTTCTAGCGCGATCACGCCTTGAATTTCATGCGCCATGATCATGGCTTCAAGCACTTCTCGCATGGTAAAAGGCTGTTCGCCATTCGATAGTCTGACCTGAGATAAATGATCAGCCACTGCCAAAATTCCGCCTAAATTATCCGATGGATGTCCCCATTCAGCGGCCAACCAAGTGTCGTTGTAATCGAGCCAGCGGATAATGCAACCTATGTCCCAAGCTGCTTTAATCGGGTCGAGCGACAGCGATGTACCCGGCACTCGCGCGCCGTTCGGCACAAGGGTGCCTTGTACGATAGGACCAAGGTGTTTTGTACATTCAGGAAAGCGCAGCGCTAGCAATCCGCAACCGAGGGTGTCCATTAAACAGTTGCGCGCGGTATCGAGTGCTTCTTCGCTGGTGACTTCAAAATTAACGACATAATCAGCAATATCTTGGATGACATGATCGTAATCGGGGCGGTTGTTAATATCTGCATTACTATTCATTTCTTATCCTTATTCGTTTTATTTTTTAAGATGAGACGATAAGTTCGATACTTTTATCCTAGCGGATTTTACAGGCTTAGCTCAGGTTTAACTGGCCAAGTAGGCTTATTCTTGCGTAAGGATTTCCTCCTGCAGTTTAAAGTGCACAAGTTCCGCCAATGTTTTAACCGCTATCGGTATATCACCATGGCCTGTAATAAAAATGATAGGTAAGGTTGCACCTGGTGCGTTCAGTCTTTTTGTAAATCTAAGCCGATCATGCAAGGAATGCGCATATCTAAGATAAGGCAGCCGCACATTTTAGCGTTATAGTAGGCTAAAAATTCTGCTGCACTGCCGTATGGTAATCCCCCCATTGATAACCGAAGTTAAAAAAGAAGTTTATGCAGCTACCGCCAATTTCTGTTTTGGTATTATGCATTTTCTTTCTCTGTTTTTTCTATAGTCGCACTTAATTTTTGATATATACCGAGCGCTACAATCAAAAACGCTGATACCATGATGATTAAAGCCGGATACAGTAAAAGGGTAAGATCTTTTGTTCCTGCTTTAAATATAAAAACCAACCCTTCAATACTGACTGCAATAGTAATAATTACAATTATTTTTGTAATTGTTCTTCTTGCTTCTTTGGGATCTCGCAGCTCTTTATCCTTAAAAACTTCTTCTTCCATCATATACTGTGCAACATCAATAATGGCTGAAGCTATTATTATTGCTGCTACAGACTGAAGCATTGATGGAATAAATGCAATTCCATTATTTATGCCGGAAATGACCTCATAAATAGACCAAACCATAATTATCAGGGACAGGAGTGTAAGAACTATAGCTGCGAACAAATGAACGCCAGCGAATATAATATTAAACAGTTTTTTCATATTTTTATGTTTTTTGACCTTTAAAAGTTTTCAACGAATGAGGCCCAGTTGTAATCCCATATTTTTAACTGAAACAAAAAATAAAGGTTATGCAACTAACACGCGTTTTTGTTTTGGTGTTATGCCGCCAATGCCAATGCCAATGCCCATGTTGGGTCTTTCATGATTCTAAGTCTACAGCCAATCTGTGGCGTGTTGCTATTTAACATGGCTGTATTGTTAAGAATTGTTTTTTTGCGGTGTGAATACCACCCTGGTGAACAGTTACCATAGAGCATCTGTGAAAAGTGATGAACAAACATGCTGGAAAGCGTCAGTATTTCGCTACAACCAAAGAATCCCGACGGCAAACAGAATACTTTGTCACAAACACTTTGCCTGATATTGCCGATTCACTTGGCTGTAACACTAATGACAACTTTCAACAGTTAGAACCCCATGTTTAAAATGCTTGGCTTTATACTCAAACACCGTTATTTATACCAAAGGTGATATAATAAAAAATTAATGCATATCATTACCATAATGGCTTGTCTGTTCTGTCCAGCTTTACTTGTTGAAAATACGCACAATAACGATTTGGATAATGCGTATATTTCCGGTTTTTTGGCTGGGGCTCAGTTAACAGACAGTGAAATCGTTAAACGATTTTATACTGATATCGAAAAAGAGGAATCATCAGTTTTTTTCAAAATATCATTCAAAAACTCCCGTGGGTGCAACACAAACTGCTGTGCCAGCTATACCCGAAGACACTTCAGAAAAAGCCGTCATTAACGCTATCCTTAAAGAAATTGATATCGAAGACTTAGATAAAGCTAAGGCTGTTTATCTGACTTTGCGAAATCTTTATCCCTATGAGTAGTCATAAGTGCTAGTTGAAAATATATAGGTACAATCTTGCTCAAAATAATTAAAGATACATCGTTTATGGGTTTTATACAGTCAGAATTGAATCTCAAAGGGAGATCAGAATGAAGTACAAGCGCGGTTTAGATAAAGTACATATAGCTCCCTGGGAACGCGCATTCGAGAAAGTACTCTCTCCAATTGAAGTGTTCATCCACAGACAAACAACCAGTGGTATTTTGTTGATGCTCTGTGCGGTCATCGCTCTTGTTATTGCTAACAGTTCGCTTGCTCATTACTATCATGATTTTCTCAATCTCTATTTCACGATAGGGCTAGAGGATTTTCAATTATCTAAAACTCTTCATCACTGGATCAATGATGGCCTGATGACCATATTCTTTCTGGCGGTAGGCTTGGAATTAAAACGTGAGCTTTTGGTCGGTGAACTAGCGAATGTGAAACAAGCTATGTTACCGATTATTGCTGCTGTTGGTGGAATGGTTGTACCTGCTCTGATCTATATATCCATCAACCCAAGCGGACATACCCTTGATGGATGGGGTATTCCTATGGCAACCGATATAGCTTTCGCACTGGGTGCATTAGCTTTATTAGGCAACCGAGTTCCTAAAAGCCTACTGATGTTTTTAGTCGCTCTGGCCATTGTCGATGATCTGGGCGCAGTCATAGTTATTGCGATTTTTTATACCGAGAACCTGAATATGGCGGCTCTAGGGCTAGCCGGCTTCTCTATTTTTCTTCTTGTTGGTCTCAACCTGGGGGGGGTACGCCAGCTACTGCCTTATATACTAATAGGCATTATCCTTTGGATAGCGATGCTTAATAGCGGCATTCATGCCACGTTAGCTGGGGTTATATTAGCGTTCACGATCCCGATGAAGCCAAAATATGATCCT
>NZ_JBLIEK010000169.1:0-5827 GCF_047632995.1 Psychromonas sp. | reverse complement strand
ATATTTGTAGCCCGTTTCTTCTTTCACTTTACCTGTTAAATTTGTATAACCACGGAGCTTGGGCAAAGTATGGTTATCTACTGTTTTCCCTCCATCTCCTGCCAAAGATGTTGGGCCATTCCAGTTGACAACACCATGACCTAATGCAGTTATTTTAAAATCTACACTTTTAATGCCTGTTACTTTTTCCATTTTTTTATTCCTCGTCTTCTGTGGTTTGATTGATTTGGTTAATTGAAATTGCGCCTATGGGTTGTTTATCACAAACTGCATAATAAATAGCGTGGGGATGTCGTGCACTTTCACCACCCACTGGCAGTAGATCGTTACTGGTATAACTCAAATAGATGGGCGATTCTGGGTCACGCGCTTCATTTAACAATGCATTATCGTTATAAGATTTAATGCCACCCATTATGTTGTGGTGTTTTTTAAACATATGTGAAAGCAGGTCTTTATCACTTTGTCCATAACCACGAATGGCATTGGAGGAATAGGTTAAGTTATCAATGTTGCTGTTATCGTCCAGCGGCATTGAATAGGCGTATTCTTCGATAAAATTTATTTTTTTAAAGTTGCTTAAATCTACAACAGCAAGTTGTACAAACCGATTATCACCTCGCAAAGAGCCTTTGCTTATTTTGCTACGTTTCTGATCTTTATTTTTCTTTGGTTGCACCACAATTGGGTCAATCACCCTATCATTTATTTTTTTAACGCTTTCCTTTAATGCAGCCACTAAATCGCTTTCAATAAAGCACTTCGTACTCTCTAAGCGATGAAACTCTCGATAAAGCTCATAAATTTTTGGCAATGTGAACATTTTATCGTCAAGAGAATAAAGTAGAAATTGATACCAAGCCCGCACTGAACTCAATACATACATCTTGGCTAAAAAACGTGATGATGGGCTATTACCTTTTGTTTGAGAGATAGAGTTAGGTATTGCTAGGGTATAAATATTTACGTAATCGTTTAGACCAAAGCGATCTAGGCGACCTAAGCGTTGTAAACAATCTTCCGCGCTGGTAATTTCTGCCACCATATAATCACAACTGATATTCAAAGACGCTTGCACAATAGGACCACTGCGCAGGACGTTAAATTTTCCTGTGCCACCACGTTGATAAGATTCGTATACTTCTGCAAACCATTTTTGTTTATCGCTCTTAATAAATTTAGAATGCAGTAGCACTGCGTTTTCTTTTTTTTGATTAGTAATAAAACTATTTTGTGCCGTTAATGCCATATTACTAATAACAAAAGTACAGTCGCTTTGTGGCGTAAATAGTGGATTAGCGCTATCTAACAAATTGTCATCATAAATTTTAAAGTCAAGTTGATACTGGCTTTGATTAAATGAAGGCATTACTTTGACATCATCTTCGTGAATCCCAAGTAATTCTTCAACAAAGACATAATGTGGTGTGGCTGACACCAACAAGGTGTTGGCATGTTGCTCTTGCATTTTTTTCGCCGCAATGAGTTCTGCAAACAGTAGGTTAAATGCAGGCATATTGACGTATTCGTGAAACTCATCAAACACCACATGTACATTTAAGAAATCGATCAAGGTGTTGGCTTTAGTATGACTAATCACGGAACCCAGTATTTGATCAATTGTGGTAATAATAATGTCACCAGAAAAGTTTTCGTCTTCTAGTATCAAGTTATCCCATTGGTTTTGAAACTTAAACTCGCCTGTATTAATCTCGATTGTGCTGTTTGGTAAATACTGCTCTGATGTCAGCTCATAAAATAAGCCCTGACAGACTTGAACCCGTGGACATACCCAGATTATTCGATTAGCACCTTGTAGTTTTGCCCACTCCAATGCAATTTTAGTTTTACCACAACCTGCTGCCCCTGCGAGCACAGCAACATCTTCTGTCGTCGTAAGTTGCTTTGCAATCTCGCTTTGTTTTAGGCTGCGCTCACTATTAGGGAAGAACGAAGAAAGGCAGGCGTCTATTTCAGAACTTAGTGTTGATTCAACATCAAGTAACTCATCAACTTTTTCACCAAGAGAACGATTCACTATTGCATCGTGCAATTCATTTGCCGTTAATGCCGAAATTAATCTATCTGCTGTGATTACACAAGTACGCACAATATTATTAAGCGCATTAGTTTTAACATTGCCGCTATTAGCCGCTACACATTCTTCTAATTCATATTCTTTGTAACTAGGTAAAGCCGGTGCATCAGGCAAACCATCTTCAAGATCTTCTAAAACATGCTCAACAAATGCTTGCTCTAATGATGTTTTTTCTAGCTCTCGGTATTTTTTATCGATACCTGAGACTTGCTTAAGAAGAGATTGAGATTGCCTTACAATATCGCTTAGATCAGTTTCTTTTTGATTTGTAATGAGCTTTTTGCAGATGTCTTTATAGGTCGTAAAATTATTTTTATCCTTACGGTATGGCTTAGCATGATGCCAATATATTGCATGTTTAATTGAGCGTTTGTTAGCTGAATTTATACCCTTTAGTTCTGCGCTGCCTAAAAGATGATAGAGTAAAAGTGATACTTCATTATGTCTTGGGTGCTTTTCAAAACTGAACTTAGCATCATCAATATGCTGACCATCATCTGCGACAAAACCTTTCTTTTTTGGGTTTATCACCCAAGATTGGAATAGAGGATCAACCTTGCCAAGGTCGTGTAAACAACCAGCAATAAAATTCACTATTGTAAACTGCGGCTTTGCAGGCAATAACTTTCTATGCAATTGCTCAGCAAAATAACCTACTGCAAATAGGTGTTCAGCGAGTGGCTGCAGCTTAGTATTTGCATATATTACACCCGCCTTTGGTTTATCTGTTGTTACATCCATTGGAACCTCTTTTTCAGTTGTATTTACCGGTACTAAACCGTTCAAATTAAACTTATCCCGCTGCCCCACTACCCAAACCAATTCATTTCTACTACGCGACCGTAACCAATGGCAACTCACCGCCGTATTTTTACTGGCAGTTTTGCGTAGAGATTTTTTAACTGCGAGCAGTCCTTCTTGAGTGATCACTGTTTGCCAGGTATTGCTACCGATGCGGTCGGCAAAGGCGTCTAGTACTTTGCGTGTGCGCATTAAGGCTTTTTTCTCGCATTGGCTAACGAAGGTGACCATCATTGCTCAGGCACCTCTGTTATTGGATTAACCGAATAATACAGCGCTGCCGTTTTTACTTGATTAAACATAAAATCCAAAGCTTTGCTGTCGGTAAATGCTTGCAAACATTGCTGTCTAAATTCTTGTTCAGTCGCACCTTCTTTGGCGCAGATAAATGCCCACGGTAGTACGAGGGTGTCTTTGATTAAGTCGGCCACATCAAACACGAGTGCGCCGCGTCGAGTTTTTCCATGCATTACCGCGAAACCGTGAGGAATACCTAATACCCATAAGGTAGTAGCGGCTAGGCCGTAGGCTAAGTAGTTGCCATGATTTAAAAAAGCATTGGCATTATCTAATTGGGCGTTAGTGTTGTCGCGCTCACGGGTAAAATCACCATATTGCGTACCCTGCGCAGCCATTTTGTAGAGCTGTTTGGTAAGTAGTGCTTCTGACTGTAATAGTTGCCCTACGCTGAGGGCATTGTTGATATTAGTGGTGTAGGTATTCAGGTGTTTTTGCAGTTGAGGGTCGTCGGCGGTGAAGCCATGGCTTTTTAGATCGCGGTTTTTTGACCAGATGGTTTGCATGTAGTCTATGCGTGCTTCTTGAAATTGTTTGGCTATTTCTAATCGCTTATCGGCGTCAAACCAAAAACTCATCCAACCTTGTAAATAATCTGTAGGGCGGTATTCGCTTTGGGGGGTTAGCCATTCTATTTCATTGGCCATTAGTAATGGCGTGCCGCCACCACCACAAAATCCCACTAGGCAACTGGCAGAAGCTAGCATACGCATGGCGGCTTGGGTGATGGAAGTGCCGGTACCTAATAAAATGCAGGTGGTATTGGCGATAGGGATATTCCAATACTGGTTTTCGTTTTTTGCTTCGGTCAAATACAACACCCGCCCATCTTTTTGCATAACACGACATTTTTCTAGGTAATAGATATTGGCTCGCTTGGAGTGCAAAATGGCTTTTAAGCCTGTGGTTGATAAATCATTTTGCACGGGTTTAAATTCCTATGGGTTGAATTGTTGTTTACTTTACGTCATCACCGGACTAAAACACTTCCTCCATATTTATACAGTGGTTTTGCGAATCATTGCCTCGCTCGATTATTCATTACTGTATAACTCCACTAAACTTTGGGCGATATGTTTAATTTTATTTTTGAGTACGGCCGGTTTAATGACTTCGACGTTATTACCATATTTAAGAATATCGCGAAGAAGTTCGCGGTCGTCATTGTACGGAATAGTAATTTGGTAATTATCGCCCTGCCACTCGCTTATCTGCTCTGGATGCCACTGGATACTTGCGACTTCTCTTGTAACCGGCGGATAGAAAATTAAGGTAGCATTATGTTTGGGCTTACCAGAAAAAATCCCGTAGCTACTTTGGAAGTGATCTTTTAATTCATTGGGTGCGATTTCTTTATTTTCTAGATCGCTTTTGATCACTTTAATGATGCGTGGCAACATAAAAGAACGTAAAGCATTGCGTTTATGGCACCACGCATCGAGATACCAATTTTCTTGATAATGAATCAGTGTTTGCGGGCTTATCTCACGCTGTGTGGTTTTACCAAAATAGTCACTATAAGTTATAACTAGTTGCTTTTTATGAATCAAACCATCGGTAATGATTGAAAAAAAACGATTAGCTACAGGACGCTTGCTGGTCATGAGATATTTTATAGTACGACTAAAGTGATCTATATTAAGGCCTTTGGCAGCGAGCAATTTCTCTACTTGCTGTTGCACAACATTGATTTCATTTCCTAGCAATCCCTCATCCATTGTTTTCAAAATATTTAGAATGGCGGCCAAGCCATGCAGCTCGTCAGCCGTTAACCATAAACCTGGCAACTCAAACGCTTTTGCATCTTTTTCATACATCCAGCCTTTGGTTTGCTGACAATATATTATTGGCGCATGCAGCTGATCACGTAATAGATCTATAGCGATTTTAGCTGTTTTATTCGTACACTCTAACTTTTCTGCAATTCTATTGATTGGAGTTGGGTAATAATTACTTCGTAACAAACGATGCAACTGCTGTATTCGATCAAATTTATCCACTATGACACACCATTAGTTTTTATTTTTCCTAAACAACACTTCTGTTATTTATTTACTCTAGACCGACCATTCCAGAAATCCTTTAAGCCTATCAAACTCTGTAATTTAATTTTCATCAGCGTTGCAAACCACTTCATTACTGCTTAGGTCTTTGACCCCAACACTTTACTCCTCAGCTTGTACCTACATAAAGGGAAGTTACTACATCCCCAAAAAGATGAGCCGATTTCTTTCCCTTTCTTAGATGTTCTGATCACTAACTTGATATCACAACTTGGACATGAGGGTGTTGTGTAATCTCCAGAGACTATTTTTTCCAAGAGATTATTCTGGGTATCGACCGGCAGATCTTTAATCAAACCCACAAACTTTGAACCACTAATAAGCTGTACATGTTTACCCTTTGCAAAGCTCAGTGCATCATCTGTAAAATCACCGGAAGCAACAACAGCTCCTAGAGCAATAGACTCAGCCGCCATAACGCCATAAAGCTCACGCACGGTTTTAACATCTACTTTTTTGGTCAACCATGACTTGCACTGTATAGCGGAAAAAGGCTTGGGACGCAGCGATTTATCTTCATTTACAGACGGTTGAAACAAATAAAAATCTACCCCACCATCTTTACCCG
>NZ_JBLIEK010000168.1:0-5830 GCF_047632995.1 Psychromonas sp. | reverse complement strand
GAAATCAAGCGCGCAATAGCTTGTTTTTTATCTTGCAGTGGCACGTCTTTCTTTAGATTAGCTACATCATCTTTTTTAACATTAACACCAGTTTTAAAATCGCAGCGTTCTAACATGTCATCAATCATACCTAACAAGCCCAACGCACGACCGTCATCTGGCGAGTAAATACGGGTAATACCGTAATCTTGTAGCATTTTAATTTCGTCAGGTAGTATCACGCCACCGCCGCCACCAACAATACGAATATGCTCACAACCGCGTTCTTTTAATAGGTCATACATATACTTAAAATATTCGTTATGACCGCCTTGATAAGAGGTCATGGCAATCGCGTTGGCGTCTTCTTGAATAGCGGTATTAACCACTTCTTCAACACTGCGGTCATGACCAAGATGAATAACTTCTGCACCACTTGATTGCAAAATTCGGCGCATAATATTAATAGCGGCGTCGTGACCATCAAACAAAGAGGCCGCGGTAACAATACGGATCTTGTTTTTTAACTGATATCTTGCTGTATTCATCTCATACTCTCTTATGTATCAAATTTTTTTCACAATGAGTTTTTCACACTCGCTTCAAGCCGTTGTAACGAAAAAACTCGCCATCATGAAACAATAATTATTTTAGTCATCACGACCAACAAAGGGCTAAAGCACTAGTTTTGGTCGTAAAAGTTGATCATGTAAACTTCATAATAAAATTAGACCACACTAAAAATGGAATGAACATTGATTTTATTGTCAATTTGATGGACTATATTGTGATTAGACCAGCTAACATAAACCTTATCATTAACCTTTAGAACCATAGGATAACATGGCAAATATCAAGCTTAATACATCAGCCGACATTCGCTTGTTTATCCCAGTTTTTTTATTAAAAAAGTTATCAAAGCATCGCTTAACCGACGGTTTATATCCGGTTTCATTAGGCATAACACAAGCAAATAACAACTATAAATTACAACAAGAGAATAACCATTGCCATACCTTGATTTACTGCTTGTCGGGTGCGGGTAAATTAGCTTACCAAGGCAAAGAGAGAGTTATAGAACGTGGCGATCTTGTTATTATCAATCCTAATGCCGCGTTCACTTTTACCCTTAATAAAACTCACGGTTCGGTAAAAAGTCACAGCCAAAGTGATAAACAACTGACCAATCGTGACAGCAAAGCAGCTGACAATATTGTTTATTGGATTAATTTTACTGGCACATTAGCACAAGACTTTGCAGAGCGACTGTTAATGAAAATGGACAGTGGCAAAGCACATGTGGGTGTATTGAAAACTATTGTTAGCGACTTTGATCATTTACTGGCATTGGGCGCTCGAGGCTATACCGCGACAAACGTTATTCACGCTGTTCATATTTTGCAACAAGCCTTGAGTTTTCTTGCCCTGCAATTGCGTTTAACCAAGTTTAATAATAGCTCAAGTTTTGATTTGGAAGCGGTGGAGGCGTTAATGCGCAACAGTTTACACCAAGAGCTAAGCCTAGATACGCTAGCGCATTATAGCCAGCTATCAAAATTTCACTTTGCAAAAAAATTCAAAGAATTAACCGATAGCTCACCTATTCAACATTTTATTAATATGAAAATTCAACATGCCTGTTTACAGCTAGATAATAGCGATATTGCGATTAAAGACATTGCTAGCGACTTAGGCTATAGCGACCCTTATTATTTTTCGCGACTGTTTAAAAAGTTAGTGGGTATTTCACCAAAGCAATATCGTGATTCTCGTCATAGTTCATTAGTGCCTTAGCGCAGGTATAATAGCCATTAACTGCCCTGTTGATTAACTACAACTCAAGTAATAGAGCACTTTTTTCATCTTACCTTTTTCACCTTAATAATAAGAGCTATCCACTTAGCCCAACCGACCACTACATCTTTTTTTTACTAGATTTAACCTCGTCGATCACTTATGCCCCAAAGCCGACCTAATTTAGACACGTATTTATCACAATGAGGAGTCCGCTTTACCGCCGATAGTTACCATTCACTTTTTGAATTGTTAACGGTCACTTTGTGCTTTGCAGACATTCAAACTTAACTTAACGAGATGTAGTTATTAGAAAAACGACGAAATGCCATTTCACGCGCTTTTTCATTCGGTGTAAAATCAAGTGCAGTCATTGCTGCGGCTATTCGCTTCCTTGTTTTTTCTCCTACATTAGGTTTTGCGTTTAGTACTCTTGATACTGTTGTAATAGAAACGCCTGCCAATTGAGCTACATCTTTTATAGTCGTATTTTTCATTGTTGCACCCTTTATTTATTAAAGTTGAGAATACCCTAGACTGTGTAAAATTAATTTACTTGGGTTAATGCGATTCAACAAACGATTATAATTTGATTGATAAGTGAAATAAAATCACCTGTTTTCTCCTCACATATCATCCTGATTCAAAAATCCCTAAGTAAAGAGATCGGCCACTGACGTTTAATCTATAACCTATTAATATTGAAATCGATAAACAGATCCTAAAGATAGTATTTGAGAAAGTTCATCTAATGCCCTTGGTGATTCACTTATCAATTCTGGGCCTCTAAAGTCATTCATCATTAACTTATCGCGATAGTGTGTATTAATCCATTTAACTAATCGTGAATATAAAGGGTTTATTGGTGTGTTGTTTGCCATTATTCATTATATATTGGCGTTCTTTGTTAAATGTCCAAAATGCAGTAAGTTGTTAACAGTTCGTGGCTTTAAAAAATTAAGCTTGATAGTGGTTTAGAGGTTGCGCTTTTATGGTTTACCAATAAAGTTCATTGTATGCATTGTGGTGAGAAATTGGATGAAAATGGCATATAAGAATGTCAAGAGGGACAAAATCTAATCCATTTCAACATATCGGTAGAACACATTAATTTCTGGTTTGTGCGTTCTTTTTTTGCTACAAGATAAAATGCCACCAGCAGCAATAAGCTTAGAGTAAACGTTAGACATAACAGTGTTCTAACTTCCGATCTGCGCACCAAGGTAACATTAGCACTAACAAATATTCGTGCCAGAAATTAAGTCACTTGGGGGCTTGGGTTTAATCGTCACTTATGCCACTTTGAAGACGTTAGCATTTTAAAATTTATACTGAAAATCTGTGTACGTTTTGATCTACAGCGGACATGGCTGAACAACCACATTACGTTAACAGCTTCCTGATAGCAGACGTTCCCCTATAGATTCAAATATGAGTCTTTTGATGATGACTTTTGTTAATGAGTCGTTCAGCCTGAGTGTGAACTAAGCCACCAAAGCGGTCATTCAAGTACAACTAGCCCTTAGCTTTTATTATTGATTTAACAAAGGCTGTGGACTTTTTTTTGTCATTGTTGAATGTTTCATCAATGTTTCGTTCATATTCATAGCTGCAAATTATTGTTAAGCGTGCATATTCCTCGCTCACATCTTTTAATTCAAGAGTGTTGAGCGTTTTTAAGAGTAAATTCAATGTGTTTTTATCTAACATTAAAGCAGTTTCTTTCGAACGGCAGTCACAAAACAAGAGTAAAATTAGATGACCTTCTGGATCGCTGTCTATAAAACCATTGACTATCAAATTTAAATATTTTCCAACTTCAGCAGGTTTATCTTTATTAATTCTATGTATAAATTTAAAATTCATATAGATTTCGCATATAAAGAAGAAGGTATCACAATGAAAATGTTGTCGCAGACCCACTAAGTCTTCTATGACACCTTTGGAGAATAGATAATTCCTTAAACCACTATTAGGATTCATCTGTTTGTTTTTTCGCATCTTTAAGCTGTCGAGTAGGCATAGAGAACCTTTTTTTGCATCAAGTTTAATTGCATTGTGTATTAAACTTGATGCTGTATTAGTATCTTCTATCTCATTATGTAACATAGCCCAACCGTATGAATTTAATGAATAAGCCCAAAGCTGCTGTTTATTATTATCTTTAAATCCATTACATAAAGCGTTTAAAGCATTCCCATCGCCTTCCACAACTTCAGTAAGCGTCTCGTAAACCATCATTTTCTTAAAAACGCTATTATCGAGAAAGCCTGAAAATAAAATAATATAAATTTTTGCGTTATCGAGAGATAACGAGTGGTTGTTAATATGTTTTAAAGAGATGTATCTTCCTAAAGTTTCAGAATCTTTATCTGGCAATCCATATAAGTTAATCAATCCAAAGTAAATAAATGTCTCTTCTATAATCGATTTCAACATTGGCGTGCAATCACTAAAGTACTGTTCAATAAAAGCATTAACCCTTAGGTCTTCAGTAGAAATGTTACCTTGTAATATTTGATATAAAACATCATAAAACTTTGGTCGATTATTTTTTATAGCTTGAATTAATATAAAATCATATAGCAAAACTTCGCCTTTAATATTTTCCCAAGATGATTCAATTTGACTACGCAAAGACTGAAAGTCTCTAAAAGATGGCAGCAGCATATTAACTAATTCTGGGCATTTTTTTGCCTCGGAACCTAGCAGCACATCGTTATAATATTTTTGTAAATTTTCATCAATTAATTTATCTGCAAACCTGCTTACATCATCAGCTAAATTGGGTACTGGAAAGTCAAATCTTCTACGACAAATACGAAGTAACGTATCTGAAAATTGAGGTGTATTTTCTCCTGCAAAAATATAATCAATTCCTTTCAATTCCTCTAACCTATCAAGTAGACCTGCTAGCTTATCAAGACTATCTAAGGCCTCCTTATTACGATCGAGATCTTGTATTATTACTAATAACCTTAAGTTTGATGCATTAATTACATCACATAAGTTTTTTAAAATTTCTTCTGGTGACGTTGGTTTATGTATAAATGCAGCAAATATTTTAGAAGGTGTGTTGCCAGCATTCATGGCAGAAAGATAATGTGAAGGCAGAGACCGAAACTTACACATATCTATTTCTCTCCCCAACGCTATTAATATTTCATCAAGGACATACTGAATAATTGATTCCGCCTCAACGCCCCATAGTTCAATGTTACTGCGAACTATTTTTGGCAGTTCATTTTTACTTTTTAGTTGCTCGACGGCTAAATTAATAGCTGTTGTTTTACCTACACCAAACGGGCCACATACGGCAATCCGTTCACTTTTTTCTGACTCCTGTTGTAAAACGGCTACAATCTCATCTGCGATATATTTGGTTGAACTGTGGGGATGGAGTGTTTGCTTATCAAGTTTTTGTTTTTTTGAGATAAAATCACCTACAAGAGGTCTAATACAATCTTTATATAATTCAAATAAAGGGAGAAATATTAACCCGAAAAGAAGAGGCAAGAATGTAAAAACTAATTCTAAACTTAATAAACTGTAATTAAGCTTGAATTCAAAAAATAACCAAATACAGATACTACAAGTTACAGATAGCATCAATGAAGGGTAACGCCAATTAAACTGCCAATACCTTTTAGGGTCATAAACAGAAAAGCTATTTGCAATTTTATTTACGGCTAAGCCACCTAAAAACAAAAATATAGAGTAACTATGAGAACTAGTTAAGTTTGAAGCATTAAATGTTTTCTCAAGAATATTAGACCAACCAAGCCACAGAGTTTGGATATTAGCTATCGAAGATAAAATTGAAAATATAAAATAGGTGATGAAACCATATAGAAATAATGTCGCATAACGGGAAAGAGTTATTATATTCATCCATATACTCAAAATTGACTTTTTTGTATGCTAACACGCCCACGTAAACAGAAAAACACACTTAATCCCTTAAAAAAACTTTAGTTATTAGTTTCAATCAACCAGCCTAACATATTAGATAAAATCAGAAGGGACAAAAATATTTTTCACGAGTCATAGCTATTGA
>NZ_JBLIEK010000167.1:0-5844 GCF_047632995.1 Psychromonas sp. | reverse complement strand
TGGTAAAGGCGAATTGGTTGCAGAATTAGATATAGATAAAGCGTTATGGTTTTTTGAATGCCATTTCCCGGGTGACCCTGTTATGCCCGGTTGTTTAGGTCTTGATGCCATGTGGCAATTAGTCGGCTTCTTCCTTGGTTGGAGTGGCGGCCCGGGAAAAGGTCGTGCACTAGGTGTAGGTAATGTTAAATTTACCGGCCAAATTTTACCGACATCCAAAAAAGTGACTTACCGTATCACCCTCAAACGTTTGATTATGCGCAAACTTGTTATGGGTATTGCTGACGGTGTTGTTGAAGTGGATGGGAAAGCCATTTATTCGGCAGAAGATCTGAAAGTGGGTCTATTTGTTGATACATCAAATTTCTAATTTCACTAAAATCTACTAAAATCTACTAAAGCCTACTAACATCTACTAAAGCACTGTATATGCCAATATCAGTGCTTTATTTTTATCTTCCCCCCCTAAAATTTACAGGTTTAAAATGAAATTAATCTATTCTTTTTTTAAGAGCATTGCAAAAACCATCAATATAATGCGCTTATTTATTATCAATATGCTTTTTTTTGCAATCCTGGCAGGCATTATTTTTGTTATTAACCTCGATCGACCGCCTCTATTAGTGGCTGATAACTCAACCCTGCATTTAAATTTTACGGGTAATATAGTAGAGCAGGCAGCACCCGCCGATTTTGCAGGTGAACTATCCAAAAAAATGATTTCATCCGATGAAAATCAAAACAACGAATATCAAATTGATGAGATTTTAAATACCATCAATCACGCACAACAGGATCCCAAGATAAGCGACATCTTATTAGATCTTGACGGATTAGGCGGTGCAGCGGTTAATCATATTGCCGATATCGGCAAGGCATTAAATGACTTCAAATCAACCGGGAAATCGGTTGCTGCCGTTGCAGACAATTACAGTCAGACACAGTACCTGTTAGCAAGTTACGCGGATAAAATTTATCTTAACCCTCAGGGCATGGTTTTACTGCCGGGTTACTCTGTATATCGCCTTTATTTTAAAGAGGCATTGGATAAATTACTCATTACACCACATATATTTAAGGTCGGTACTTACAAATCCTTTGTTGAACCTTTTACAAAAAACAAAATGTCAGAAGCCAGCAAATTAGCCAATAAAAATTGGTTAGATCAACTGTGGAAAAACTATATTGATACCGTTATTTCCCAGCGTAAAGATAACAGTCGAATATCAGTACAATCGATATCTCCCTCTTTAAAGCAATTAAAATCGTCCCTTATAAAGGCTTCCGGCAATACCGCTGTTTATGCTTTACAAGCAGGGTTAGTCGATGATCTTAAAAACCGTAATGAAGTGCTCGACAAGTTAAAAAATCAGGCGCAAACAGCGGGTCATAAACTTAATCTAGTCAGTTATGCGGATTATTCACCGACACAGGCTGAGATGTATGAAGTCACTGGCAACAAGGATCAAATTGCAGTTGTTCATGCAACTGGTGAAATTTTGTCCGGGACACAACCTTCCAACGTGATTGGGGGTGATAGTTTTAGTAAATTATTAGAAACCGCACTCCATGATGATAAAATTAAAGCCGTTGTTATCCGTATTGATAGCCCTGGGGGCAGTGCCTTTGCATCGGAAAAAATTCGTCAACACATTTTAGCCTTAAAAAACGCAGATAAAAAAGTCGTTGTCTCAATGGCGAGTGTGGCAGCATCCGGCGGTTACTGGATTGCATCCGCCGCAGATTATATTATCGCCACCCCAACTACCTTGACAGGCTCAATAGGCATATTTGGCATGTATGCTAGCGCCGATAAGGCATTAAATAATTTTGGAATATTCAATGATGGTATTGGTACGACTGAACTTTCCAGTTTTAACCCAACACGCGCACTCAACCCGGAACTTGCTGAGATTATCCAATTAGGGATAGAAAACGGATATCAACAATTTTTAGAGGTTGTTGCACAGGGCCGCAACATGACGGTCGCAGAGGTAGATAAAGTCGCACAGGGTCGCGTCTGGACAGGTGTAGATGCAAAATCACTTGGCTTGATAGACGAATTAGGGAATTTACAGGATGCTATCAATACAGCCGGCAGGTTGGCCAATCTACAGGATTTTGATGTCAAGATTATTCAACCCGTACTGTCAACCAAACAACATCTGATCAATGAATTCTTGCTCGGTGCGGTCAATATCATGCCCGAAGGTCTGCATATCAATTCGGTTTTATACAAAACCCTGAATGCAATAGAATCTCAAACGGCAATATTAACCCGGTTTAATGATCCTCAGGGACGTTACGCTTACTGCCCTATGTGTATTTCGGCTGAATAAAATAACCCTCTCATTAAGAGACTTCTTGTTTTTTTTCAGGCGCCTCTTCTTTTTTAATGAACAACTGTTGATTTGCACCGTTCCGGTCATGTTTAACGCAGGAAGGCAATATGAGCCGTCTTAAGTGAAAATCAGACTTTACCCCTTGAGTTGTTACAACCATGCTGGCGATTTAAAACCGCCTACGTTTTTCTACCTGGTATTGCTTTTTCTGGCGCGAACTTGGGCAGTATTTATTATTTCAGTGCTTTTACGCGATGCTGATAATCCATTGTTGCGCTTATTTTATCCCAACAAAATCCATTTTTTTCTAGGTTTAGCGTCGGGTAGCATCGCCCTTTTCTTATTTTTTTTGTGCGGCAGGGATCATGACAAAGATCGATGGTTATCGATATTATGGCAGAACAGTTATCCATTATTATTATTAGCGATAGTGAGTGACTTAGCGCTGCAGTTGTATTATCTGTCGGATAAACATTTTCAATATTCTTTTGTCGCCTCTGTACAGCTTGTGTTTGCAATTTGGATACTTTTATACTGTGTGCGCAGTAAACAGCTTAAAGACTGCTTTAAACGCAACCGTTAAATAAAAATGAGGAATTCAATTCCTCATTTTTTATTTTTTAGTGTAATTTTAAACGAGGGCGTAATATTTTATTAATGCCTTCGACTAAGGTAATTAATCCCGTACGAAAATACCCATGAAGCGCAACTTGGTGCATACGATACAGTGAAATATACACTAAACGAGCGATAGTCCCTTCAACCTTCATCGAGCCTTTGCTTAAATTCCCCATTAAACTACCCACAGTGCTGTAATTACTTAATGAAACTAATGAGCCATAATCCGTATAGTGATAGGGAGATAATGCCTTATTATCAAGTGATGCTCTGATATTTTTAGCCACTAAAGAAGCCATCTGATGTGCTGATTGGGCACGAGGAGGAACAAAACCACCATTGGGCAAGGCGCAACTGGCACAGTCGCCTATTGCATAAATACTCTCATCTAACGTCGTTTGCAATGTGGGCTTAACAACCAGTTGATTTACCCTGTTCGTCTCTAACCCGGCTATCTCCTTCATAAAATCAGGCGCTTTGATACCTGCGGACCAAACAATTAAATCAGCTTCTATTAATTCACCCTCTTTAGTGACCAATCCTTCTGCAGTCGCCTCGGTAACTAGGGTATTGGTACGGACAGAAACCCCTAGTTTTAAAAGCTCCTGGTGTACTGAACTGGATATTCTTTCCGGCAGTGCAGGTAAAATTTTATCACCCGCTTCAACAAGGCTAACCTTGAGGTCCGTGGTTTTAATATCTTCAAAACCATAGCTGGTGACTTGTTCTAAAGCGTTATAAAGCTCAGCCGACAATTCAACACCCGTTGCCCCGGCCCCTACAATAGCCACACTTACTTTGTTAGTTTGGTGCACGCCAAGTTGTAAATATTTATTCAGCATACGGTGATGGAATTTTTTTGCCTGTTGCGGGCTGTCCAGAAAGATGCAATGCTCACGCACACCTTTAGTATTAAAATCATTACTCACACTGCCCAGGGCGATCACTAAAATGTCATAACTAACGGTCGATTCAGGTAAAATCTTTATACCGTCATTATCTAATAATTCAGCTATTTGTATTTGTTTTTTTTCTCGGTCAATATCAGACAGCGCCCCTAGTTGAAAACTAAAATGATGGTTTTTTGCATGCGCACGATAACTTAATGCATCAATTCCGTCATCAAGGGAGCCGGCTGCGACTTCATGCAATAAAGGTTTCCACAAATGTGTTCTGTTTTTATCGACGAGTGTAATATGCGCCTTTTTCTTTCGTCCAAGCTTATCACCCAGCTCCGTCGCTAATTCAATGCCTCCAGCCCCTCCCCCGACGATCACGATTTTGTCCATCATACACCCCAATTTTTTATTAATAGCTAGTTAGATTCGATTACATTAAAACAGTACTAAGTAACAATGATATTGATAAAAGGGGGTTTTAAATTAGCCCCGTTAGCCTGAACAAAAAGAGGCTAATCATGGTTATCAAGAAGAGTGTGTTAATGTAATAAAATGAAGATGTTAGGTTTTAGTGCTCCAGATAAAATCTTGAAGGTGATTATCGCTGGATTAACAATAAAATAAAGAGGAGCATGAAAGGACCAAATGGCAATTAACATTACCATTTTGTGCGTATTTACTGCTCTTTAAATTTCTTAATCGTTTGCAAATGATGCGATATATCTTGGAATTTATGTCCTTGCTTTTCATCAAATATAATTTGATAATATTTTGCAAGTTCATAATCACTTTCTTTTGAATCAATAACGTCATCTGTTCGGGAGAGAATACATAAACAATTATGTTTGTTTTCAGTACGAAAATCACTGACACATTTAGTTTCAATATCTAAATATTCTTCCGGCCACTCTATTTTCCCAACCATGTTATCTTCGGGATGCAGATTCGGATTGAAAATAACTTGTTTAATACCGCAAAGAAAACCAATTCGCTCACACCAAAACCCGCCAAGTCCAACGCCACAAATTAAAGGTGATTTATCCTCACTGCTTTGAATATGTTTATGCACTTCTTTTAAAATATGGCTCATATCATGTTTAGGATAGATCGTGCTGTAATGAACAAAACGCACATCATCATCAATAAACTTTAATTGCATCACCTTTTCATGGTTTCCCGGGCTCGTTGCATCAAAGCCATGTATGTAAATGATCATTTTATTATCCCCAGCTTTCTTATTTTATTTATTCAACAATAATATTGGAATTAACCTAGAGTGCAAGCATTGCGCTTCACTAATTAGAACTGCTCGCCGAGCTGCATTAACATTTGCTTGTTTTTTATCCATATCGGGTTTTTATTTAAGGGTAAAGTAAATTTATTTTTAGTACTGCGTAATTGATTAACAGCATGGTATTGAGCTGTCTGTTTTACCTTAAGATTATCAAGAATAGACAGCGCGCCGCTTCTATCATTACAAGCTAAGATTAAATCACATCCCGCTTGTATTGCACTTTCTGCGCGACTTAAATGGTTACCTACAAAACTGGCTCCGTGCATCGATAAATCATCACTGATAATTACCCCTTTGAATCCTAATCGTGTTCTCAAAACATCCTTCAGCCAATAGGATGAAAAACCGGCAGGTTGCAGGTCACATTGAGAATAAACAACATGTGATGGCATTACTGCATCCAATACCCCTTTCTTAATCAGGGTGTTAAAAGGCTTAATATCTTTAGTGAATATTTCAAGTTCACTACGCGAGTCAACCGGCAAAGCAATATGAGAATCAGCTTTAACACTGCCATGGCCGGGAAAATGTTTGCCCGTTGAGACCATACCAGCAGATTTCATTCCATTAATATACGCCTCAGCAATAGTCACGGCTTCTGTTATAGAGGATGAAAAGGCCCTTTCTTGGATAACATTCGAAATACAATTTAAATCTAAAACAGGCGCACAACTTAAGTCGATATCACATG
>NZ_JBLIEK010000166.1:0-6011 GCF_047632995.1 Psychromonas sp. | reverse complement strand
CTGCGGGCTCAGCAACACCCCAACACATCAAACCAATCCCCATGCCTGCAGCAAAAAGCATTGCTATCCAGGAAAGTCTTGAATGATCCGGTTTTGCATCGTCGCCACCTAAGCGAATTTTACCGAAAGGAGTGACAATTAATGCCAAACAGAAGATCACAAAGAAATTAGCAGACCACATAAATAGGCTGTCAAATGTTCCTATAATATCCCATTTCAAACCATCTAAAAAAGCTTTTGATATTGCCGGATCGAGAATTAAAATGGCAATTAAAAAAATAGAGATTAAACCTGCACTAGCCCCAAATACAGGATTATGTATATCAAATCCCCATTTCTGAATATTGTCCTGCCCGACAGCATAATCTGTATTATCTATACTGTATTTATCCTTATTTAAACTCATAACCCCTCCTTTTATAGAACAATTTCACTCTGCTCTTTTTTGATTTTTATCTATCAGTAATAGGACAGCATAACAAAAACAGCGCTGTATTTCAGAAAAATTAATAAAACATTATTTAACAAGATAATTTTTTCAGGTCTAGAATCAGGCAGTTGTACAAAGTGTTTATTGTTAGAATGCCTTATATCAACGGGCATCTGATGCGTAATTCAGTGAGTTTTGTACCCTAAAAGATTACGTTTAAAAAACTGCAGTTACTCAAAATTATTTACAGGTGTATTTTTTTGATGCAATGGTTTGATTGTAAATCACCCTGGAAACAGACAAATAATTTATTTGTAACATTGAATATAAGTATTGGCATCGGCCATTGTCATTATCCAGATAGTGAAGAGTATAGGCTTGATTTTCATGACAGAATGAATAGTCGATAAAAAAACAGGGAAATACTTTTAAAATTAGGATCTGATTTGGCACAGGGGTATTATTGGTCCGGGTCAGTAACAAATAGCAACGCCTTAAAGTTGGCACAAAGTGACATTTAACAATGAAAATGAGCTTTAATTTTGAGGACGCCAGCCAGATTTTTGTGGGCGTTTGCCCTTGCCGTGCCTATCTCATTTTCAGAAGAAGCGTGGCGATTAGGTGAAACATTAGCTGTTAATAACCTGCTTATGTTGCTTACCCTGTCGATAGTTTTTCTGGGACTGTATACCCATGTTACTTCAAGATGCAAAATCAGCAAGCCAAATTGTACTTAGATGCTAGGCATAAAATTGAAGTATAGTTATTCTACATCGATATTTTATAACGACACAGATGAGTGCAATTTGGCTTGCCCTGCGGGGGCTCAGCTCGAAAACCAGTATTGCGTTACAGCACTCGATAAGGGAGCAACCATTATCTTTATGCTGTGCCTTATTCTGGCCTTCGAGCTGAGTCCTGATAAAGCACCTTGAGGTATCATGGGTATATACCTATGAAGTGTTTTCCAGAAAGAGATTAAATCACGCAAGCTAGTTTTTGTTTTACGTATAGTTATCGCGTATTTAATGACTGCTATGGTAGTTGCATTGGTGCTTTTTTGCTTAGATAAACTGTCATTGTTCGATAGTCCACTGGTCGCATTGAAGCGCATTGTCGTGATAACGATGCCTGCTTCAATGGGGCAATAGTTGTCGACAGCATTGATAAAGAGTAAAGCAGGCTCACTGATCAGACGCTCGTAAGAGCAACACGAGCGGATCCGATTACAGGGCAAGTTCCGATGTTGATCTCTGCTCTATAGTAAATTTTAAAAGAAAAGGGGGTATATTAGCTCGTTTTTTGATAATATTTTTTAACGAATAACGCATTAAATTTTACGGCAACGCTCGATAAATAGTTCGCTTATCAATATGCTAAGTTTGTGATTCGAAATAAATAAGAAGATAGCGATTAATGTCTGGCCCTTGTTGGGGCGTTTATAGGGAAACAGGATGAAATATTTAGTAACAGGTGCGGCGGGTTTTATTGGTAGTGCGGTGGTCGAACGGTTAACTGCAGCTGGTCATCATGTTATCGGTATCGATAATATCAATGATTATTACGATACTGCTTTGAAAGAGGCACGTTTGCAGCGCATTGCGCATCCCTTTTTCTCTTTTATTAAAATGGATATTGCGGACAGAGACGCGCTGCCGATGCTGTTTGCTGAGCAGCAGTTTGATCTTGTTGTGCATCTGGCAGCACAAGCCGGAGTCCGTTATTCCATTGATAATCCAATGGCTTATGCGGACAGTAATCTTGTTGGCCACCTAAATATATTGGAAGGGTGTCGTCATAATAAAGTGAAACACCTTGTTTATGCATCAAGCAGCTCGGTCTATGGTTTAAATAATAAAATGCCGTTTTCTACGGATGACAGTGTTGATCATCCTATCTCCTTATATGCAGCGACGAAAAAATCTAATGAGTTAATGGCGCATACATACTCGCATCTTTATAATATCCCAACCACGGGGTTACGTTTCTTTACCGTTTACGGCCCTTGGGGCCGTCCTGATATGGCGCTGTTTAAATTTACCAAGAAAATCATTGCAGGTGATGAGATTGATATCTATAACCAGGGTGATCTTAGCCGCGACTTTACCTATATTGATGACATTGTTGAGGGCATCATGCGCGTTCAAGCAGAGATCCCTGTTAGACAGGATAACTGGCGTGTGGAATCCGGTACGCCAGCTGATAGTAGCGCGCCTTATCGCATATTTAACATTGGTAACGGCTCACCAGTTAAACTAATGGATTTTGTCACTTCACTGGAAACTGCACTGGGCATGGAAGCGAAGAAAAACTTTATGCCGATGCAGGCGGGTGATGTGCATGCAACATGGGCAGATACGCAGCGCCTATTTGCTATGACAGACTACACGCCAAAAACAACGGTTGACCAAGGAGTCAAAGCCTTTGTCGATTGGTATCGCGAGTTTTACAACTGTTAGTGTAGTGCGTTTTGCGTTGTATTAGATATTTTACTGATGTTATTCTTTGACACACCAATGCTTTTTGATATATTTTTTACTTATCATGTGAAGAGTGTTTGTATTAATTAATGCGCTTGCCCGTATTAAAAACCGTTTCTAATTATGGAGTTTTATTTTAATCATGTTGACCGCCTTGCTTATTGCTATTGCATTTATCAGCTCATTTTCAGCGATCGTCTTATTGCGTCCTGTCGCTATCAAATTCGGGCTTGTTGATAAACCCACAACACGAAAGGCACATACAGGGAATATCCCCTTAATTGGCGGTATTTCAGTTTATATCGGTTTGCTTATTGCTTGTGTACTGGTGCTTATATTCTCTCCTGTTCATGCTGAACAACTAATGACTTACCTTTTGGCCTCATTACTAATGGTGATTACTGGCGCCTTGGATGATCGCTATGATTTGAGTGTCCGGGTACGCATTACCGTACAGACTGTCGTTGCTTCAATTATGATGTTTGTCGCAGGCGATGCCATCTTTAGTCTGGGCAACTTGTTCGCTTTGGGCGAACTCCCACTCTGGTATTTTGCTTATCCTTTTACTGTGATTGCTGTGCTCGGGGCAATTAATGCGTACAACATGGTGGATGGTATTGACGGTTTGATTGGCGGAGTCAGTATTTCAACGTTCATTACCTTGGCTATTTTATTCTTTCTTTCGGATGATCTGAACGAAGCGCTTTTCTGCGTGTTATGTGTGGCTGTTTTAATGCCCTATTTAATTTATAACCTGCAGCTGTTTAGTTTTTGCAATAAAAAAATATTTATGGGGGATGCGGGGAGTATGTTTATTGGCCTGACCATTGTTTGGTTATTGGCAATTGGCAGTCAACCCCATTCAACAGACGAAACAACTTCTTTTTCTCCTGTTGTCGCTTTATGGGTGATTGCATTGCCGCTAATGGATATGGCTGCCATTATGATGCGGCGCATGAAAAAGGGTTTTTCTCCTTTTAAACCGGATCGCGACCATTTGCATCATATTTTTATGAGAGCCGGATTTAGCTCAAGGGAAACGCTGATTATCATTACGCTGTTATCTTTAATGCTAAGCTCAATCGGCGTACTAACTACTGTCTATGCTGTGCCTGATTTGATTCAGCTTATTGCGTTTATTGCTTTATTTCTTGTTTTCAAAAAATCACTTACGCATGTTTGGGTGCTGGTCTCGATTTATCGCAAAGGTAAGGCCTATAAGCGGCTCGCGGTGCGTAAGAGTCAAGATAGGAGCCGTGTTCGTTTGCACAAAAAAAAGGAAAAGTCTGACCGCGCTGGACGATAGTTGAGAGCAAACAGGCCACGACTAATTCCAGATTTGGCAGTAACCGGTTATTTTCGCTATGAGATTTCATTGCTTTGTCTGCGGGCTTAAGGCGGATTACTGTTTTATTGTTGGCCCCTTTAGCGCGCTAGTTTTGTTGATAGCGCACTCAATCCATGCCCCTTAGCTGTTATCGTTATACTCCTCGTTTCTTTGTTTTATAAAAAAGTCGAGATTATAACGTTACAAAGCGGTTAAAAATCCTTATACTTACGTGCTTTATTTTCTGGTGTTAATGAAGGCACTAGATGAAGACACTAATTGTTTACGTCTTCGCACCCTACGCGTTCTCCTTTTTTAGTGAGAACGTTTTGCCCTCCATTACAAGTTTTGGTTGGTACTATTAATTATTAACAGTGGATACAATGAGTTATGAGCGCAACAAATACTGAAAACACCACAAGCTCACTGGACGGGCTTAAATGGGGTGTGACAATCTTATTATTAGCAGCAATTGTTGTTGGTAATTATATATACGGCGAAAGTTTACATGTTGTGGCACGAGTGGCTGTACTTCTGCTTTTAGCTGCGCTTGCTGTATTATCAGCGGCAATGACTGAAAAAGGTAAAACGTTTGTTGGTTTTGCTAAAGATTCGCGTTTAGAGGTACGTAAAGTAGTTTGGCCAACACGTCAAGAAACAGTACAAACCACATTAATTATCCTGGCTGTATCAACAATTGTTGGTCTGGTTTTATGGGGTCTTGATGGTGTTTTTGTTCGTGTTGTTGAATTTATTACAACAGCAATTTAAGGGTTTAATATGTCAGAAGAAGTACAAAAAAAGAGATGGTATGTTGTTCAAGCTTTTTCAGGTTATGAAGGGCGTGTACAAAAAACATTAGTCGAGCATATTAAATTAAACGAAATGGAAGATTATTTCGGTGAAATTCTCGTCCCAACTGAAGAAGTTGTGGAGATGCGTGCCGGTCAAAAACGTAAAAGTGAACGTAAATTTTTTCCTGGCTACGTGTTAGTTGAAATGGCGATGAATGATCAAAGCTGGCATTTAGTGAAAAGCATTGATCGCGTGATGGGATTTATCGGCGGCAGTAAAGAACGGCCAGCACCGATTTCTCAAAAAGAAGTGGACAATATTCTTAATCGTCTACAAGAGTCACATGACTCTCCGCGCCCAAGAACATTGTTTGAAGCAGGTCAAATTGTGCGTGTTACTGAAGGTCCGTTTGCTGACTTTACGGGTACAGTTGAAAAAGTTGACTATGATAAAAGCCGCCTAAAAGTATCGGTTTCTATCTTTGGTCGTGCGACTCCTGTTGACCTGCAGTTTTCTCAGGTAGAGAAAGATAACTAGTATTTGCTGCGATTAGATGACTAAGTGAAATAAAAAGCTTAAAAAAGCAGCAAAGGGCTTGTGAAGGGCGGTTGATTATAGGTATAATTTGCCGCCCTTTTTAATCGGGAAGCTATATTCATTCGGAATTAGCGTTACACCCAAATATAGGTAGTAAAATAATGGCTAAAAAAGTAATGGCATATATCAAGCTGCAAGTTTCAGCTGGTATGGCAAATCCGTCACCACCAGTTGGCCCAGCTCTTGGCCAAAAAGGTGTTAATATCATGGAATTCTGTAAAGCATTCAATGCAAAAACAGATTCAATGGAAAAAGGCGCTCCAGTTCCTGTAGTTATTACAGTTTATGCTGATCGTTCTTTCACTTTCGAAACTAAGACCCCACCTGCATCTTACTTACTTAAGAAAGCGGCTGGTATCAAATCTGGTTCTGCAGTTCCTAA